>CAMWPG010000030.1 GCA_947176075.1 uncultured Ruminococcus sp.
TCAAGTATAACTTATAATTTCTATATAAATGACTAAAAATACAATTGTTATTTGGGCAATTCCACAATAAAGAAAAACGGTGCTGCAAAAAGCAAGCACCGTTTCTTATAGTAAACTTCAAAATTAATTTGTCATTTACTGTAATATATCAGGCAGAATTATTTGTTTAATTAAAGATATGTCAAGAATTGTGTGCAGAATACAACCAGAATCAAAGCGATCGGATAGGTTGCTGCATATGCAGATGCAACATTTGAAGTACCTGTCATAGAGATAAGAGAACCGAGAGCAGGTGTACTTGTCATACCGCCGCAGATAGAACCGAGGTTGTTAAACAGACTGAGCTTCAAAACGTATTTTGCGAATAAGAATCCTATGAGCATAGGAACCAATGTCATAATAGCACCCCATACGAAGAGCATTGGACCGTATTCAGATAATGTAGCTACAAAGCCGGCACCTCCGTCAACACCTGCACCAATCAGGAAGAGTACAAGTCCAAGCTCTTGGAATATACTCAGCATATGTTCATTTACTTTAAGGCTGAGCTTGCCGATTCTTCCAAAATGACCAAACAGCAGACCCATAATCAATGGACCGCCTGTAGTGCCGAGGTTAAATGAGTTACCTCCGCCAAGAGGTATATTGAGTGAACCGATCAGCAGACCGATCATAATAACAAGTGCGAATGCACCAAGACCAAACTTGTCCATTTCAAAAAGCTTGAGCTGTTTTTTAGATTTTGATTCGCTGTCATTAGCGATTACAAGCTTAGCACGTTCTTCGTCCATGTTAGCTTTAAGGATTCTTGGAATGATCTGAACGAACAGAACAACTCCGATTACCCCAAATGGATATGCCACACCATGACCTACAGAAATTTCCTTAAACTGATCTTCGGAAATAACGCTTTCAAGAGCACCCTGTGCTGCAGCAAATGCAGGTGTACTTGTAAGAGAACCTGAAAGAAGTCCTGTTGACATAGCAGAATTCATGCCGGGAACCAGAATAGTTATGAGTGCGCAGCATCCTGCACCAGCAAGAATGATTATAGCACCAAGCAATACATAGGACTTAGCATTCTTTTTGAGATTTTTAAAGAAGCTTGGACCTGCGATCAGACCAACTGATGCTACAAACAATACAAGACCGAGATTTTGCACAAGCTTAAGATAATCGTTGACAGCCTTTGCACTGTCTGCCCACATACCGCCTTCAGCAGTCATAACGCCGTTAAAGTGACCTGCGAACAAAGCGACAAGGAATATTGCAGCAGTGCCAAGAGAAACGCCTTTGACAGAGATCTTACCGATCAAATAGCCGATAACGATTATTGCAAAAATGAAGAATAGCACAATAGCCATAGCTTTCATATTGAAAATATACGTACCGGCAGCTTCGAGTAATTCAAATTTCATATGTCTCTCCTTTTCAAATAAAAGTTTTTCAGGGCATACCGGAAAACGCCGCATACCGCTTTCCGATATGTCCTGCTGGAAAATTAATGCGGTTTCTGCCTGAAAACCTTGAAAATTATATCATATATATTATAAATTGTCAATGCATAATATATGCAGTTTCCGTAAAATCGTGACCTTTTTTCATTTTTTCGCCCTATATGGTTAAAGTATTGTTACTTATGATAAAAGCCATATCAGTGTTTGATGAGCTGAGAAATTAAAATATTTTTAATTTGTGATTATCTTCAGTGATTATACTTTTAATTGTGCTTTTTTTCATTAAAAAAGTTTTAAATTCGTCAAAAACCCCTTTTCATTTTAGGAAGTATGTGGTATAATAATATGGTAAAAGAAGAGTATTGCTTTGGAGAGGAGATGTTCTATTTGGCTAAAAATAATGAGAAAAATGCAAAAAACAAGCAGCAGCTTAAGCAGGAAACTATACGCAGACAGATACGTAAAAGACAAAGAAAGCGCAAGTTTAATAAGGCTATGGACAGGCTTGCAGCTGTATTGGTTTTAGGATGTTTTTTTGCAGCTGTAGGATATCCTGTAGCTAAAGGTATGGTTTCTATCAAATCATTAACGGGCGAAGAGCCTGTTGGCGAGGTTAAAATGACAGATGACTCAAATTTGGCTGCAACAGAACCGGTGACAGAGCCCGTAAAAAATTATAAGACTATAACTGTAGAGAATGATAAAGTATTTAAGGGTGAGATGATACTTGTAAATGAGAATTATCCATTTAAAAATAGTCAGGATGCTGATATTGTAACGCTTTACGATGAAAAGAACGAATCATACAGCGTTAGCGGAATGGAAATAGGCTTGCAGAGCGAAGCTGTAGAGCCTTTAAATGATATGCTTGCTGATTTTTATGAAGAAACAGGGCATAGTGATATTTTGATTGTTGCCGGTTTTAGAACGCTGGAGCAGCAGCAGGCATTGTATGACGAAGATCTTGAAAGAACCGGACTTGATATCTCTACGCTTGTGGCACTGCCGGGTCATAGCGAGCATGAATCAGGCTATGCAGTTGATTTTTCACTGTTCTTTGATGATGGTACATCCGGTGATTATGACGGTACAGGCGACTATGAATGGATAGATGAGCATTGCTCGGATTATGGATATATTCTTAGATATCCTGCAAATAAAACTGAAATAACCAAGATCCAGTATGAATCATGGCATTATCGTTATATTGGCAGACCTCATGCGTATTACATTATGCAGAGCGGTATATGTTATGAGGAGTATATTGACGGACTTAAAAACTATAGTGCTGATACGCCTCTTGAAATAGTTGATAGTGATGGCAAGGCATATGCAGTTTATTATGTTCCCGCAGAGACAGAGAAATCAGTAACATATGTTCCGCTAATATCAGATAAGCCCTATACGATATCAGGCAATAATTCCGACGGCTTTATCATTACGATCGATCTTCAGGAGACAAGAGAACTTGTTTCATATACAACTCCTGTTGAAGAGATAACTGGTATAACTACTGACGAATACGGCAATGTAGTTACAACTTCAGAGGTTGACTCTTCATCCACAGAAACAACTACGACAGTTTTTGCCGTAGGTTGATAAATAGCCGTACTGCACGAGCTGTGCATAGTGCAGTACAGCTGAAAAAATATTTGAAAGGAAGAAAAATATGTCAGATGAAAAGAAGAATGCAAAGGAAAAAACAAAGGGTGTGATTAAGGAATTCAAGGAATTCATTTCCAAGGGCAATGTGCTTGATATGGCAGTAGGTCTGATCATAGGCTCTGCATTTACTGCTATAGTAACAGCCCTTGTTGAAAATATCTTCACGCCTCTTATTGGATTGATAATTGGCGGAATCAACTTTGCTGGAATTGGTATAACTATAGGCGATGCAAATATTCAGATCGGTTTGTTTATACAAGCTATCATAAACTTCTTGCTCACAGCGGTATGTGTATTTATAGTTGTTAAGACTATCAATGGTTTCCGCAGAAAGAAAGAAGAAAAGCCGACTCCTCCAAAGCCTTCAAAGGAAGAACTTCTGCTAACTGAGATTCGTGATCTGCTTAAAGAGCAGGCTAAGAAGTAAGCTTATCTCTCTATTATCTACATATTATAGAAAGTCCGCTTAGGTACAACTGAGCGGACTTCCTTTTTTGATTATTAGATCTCCTCGGAAACTTCCGACGCACCATCTTCCTTGCATTACACAAAGTAGTGCGGCGGTCGAGTAACGTTGCTCAGCACAAAATATTCTGCGGAATACGGCACTTCTCCAGTTTCCAAGGAGATTTACTGTATTACTTTGCTGCAAGCTCCTGCTTCATAATGCTTAAATCAAAGACATTTATACTTCCGTCTTCTGATAGATCTCCTGCTTTGATATCAGTAATATTACCTGCACAAATAAGCCATTTCTGCATCATTATAATGTCTGCAATACTGAATGTTCCGTCTGCATTTACATCGCCGCGAACAGAAGAGACATTGCTTGTGTATTCATATACAACCTCTATTTTAGTATAATCTGCTGAAATAACATCGTCAATATCAGCTTCCTGCTTTTCGGAAGCAGACCACCACTGCTGAAGCTCTACCTTGCCATCAGCAATTACACCTTCTACATCTTCTTCATCATTTTTGAATGTTCCGTCAAATGCAATAGTTGCTGTTTGACCTGTACCAAGTCCCAGAGTATAGCTCTTGGAAGTCCAGAAGCCAGTACCATTTTTATCTTTAGCGTTAATGGATACTGCGCATCCTGCTGTTGCCCAGCCAGAGCCGGCACTTGAGGTAACATTTGCAGTGAGCTTGATTTCTTTGAGATGCTCAGGATCTTCTATAGGAATTTCTACAAATCCATTTTTATTTACAGATGGATTATTTATAGTTACGACTTTTTTCTGAACGCTGTCCGGATCAAATGGTTTGAGATCCTTAAAGTCGGAAGCGTCGTCTGAAACAACTACCATTGCAGTTGCGAGTGAAGGAAGCTCTACCTCGACCTTGTTGTTCTTTACGTTGTAATTTACGTCGAGCAGCTTGATATCTGCTGAATCTCCATAGATAGCGTAAACAGCGGCAGCCTTATATTCCTTGTCGGAATTATCAAGTGAAATTAGGGCTTTTTCACTTTTTTCCTGATCCTTATTTGTAACCATAACGGTAATTTCGCTCTTATCACCATTATTTATAGCAGCATAGGAGCTTGATAGAGATACATCATCTGTCTTAGCCGGAACGAGTTCATTGCCGAAGCTTCCGCCCTTGCCGTCGTAGTTGGTATAAAGATTTATAGCGGAAAGCTGATAAGGATTTCCTCCCCAGAGTGTTGCATAGTATACCTCTGCATCAGCATAGCAGCCAAGAGCTTCTGCCTGAGCGATAGCTCCGCAGAGATTATTGCCGCCGAAATCATATTCAGTAATGGCAAGCTTTGTACCCGGATAATATTTATCAATAGAATTTTGGATAGTTGGCAAAATAGGAATATTTTCCTGACACCACATACCTATCCAGCTGTCCTCCTTAAAGCCTTTTTCATAGAGAGTACGTACTGACTGGAGTATATCATCTGGCTTTCCTGATTTTACAGATTCTGAGTAATAATGTATATCCAGAACATCGAGCAGTCTTACTCCGGCTTCATCGGATGCCTGTTTCATCTGGTCAAGATAGCAGTCAAGATACCAATGATATCCATTCTGAGCCTTTAGTGTTTCCCATTCATTGCTGCTGTCATCATCAGCAAGGTGGTCATATGCAGTGTAGCCATAGAGTGCAGGACCGAAGATTTCAGCGTTCGGGTCAAGCTTCTTTACTGCTTTAGCCATTTCTACGGATTTATCACGAAGTTCCTCTATGCTTACGGGATTCGGATGAATACGGCTGTGAGTATGATTCCATAGTACAGGTTCATTATCAAGACTGTAGGCTTGCATACCTGTTTTTGATTTGGAATCGCCGAGCTTATTTATAATATAGTTTACATATTCGTCCATGTAAACCACTCCGTCTGTAAGGTCAGGAGTATCTGCAAAGGCACTTCCCTTTGTCAGTACAACCTTATTCCAACGTTTGGATGGTGCAGCCTCTGCTTCGGATACAGGACCGTTCTTATCAGCAGAAACATATCCTGCCAGCTGTAGTGTTGTAAGCTTATAATCAATATTATTTTTTTCAGCTATCTTTGACAGATCCTGAACGCAGTCGGCAGGATCTTCTGATGTTGAAAGGTTGGTATCAGAGCTGTGCTGCCAGTCTGAACCTGCATTTGAAGCATTTGTTTCCCAGTTATATGCGGTCATTCTGTTGCCGCCCTGACGGATAGAGTGGGTGGTAACATTCTTTAGGGTATCCTGAGTTGTATACTGGTTTACACCGTAAATATATGGGCTTATTTCTTTTGTGCTTCCGCCAATATCTACCTTGACATTCATGCTGTAGCTGCCCTCTGCGCTGACGCTGCCGAGGGGTGATGAGAGTGCAGATGCCATTACCATGACAGCTGCAAGTACGGGTGCGAATTTTTTCATTTGGCAATCCTCCTGTTATTTTTGTCTGTGTATGTGTATTTATGACTTATGAATATTTGTTTATTCTATCTCCTCCTTGTAGTGTCTAAGAAATTCAAACAGCGTGTTCATTTCTTCATCAGTACCAATGGTTATACGCAAATAGTTGTTTGTGCGTTCTCCTTTCAGGTATCTGACAAATATATGCTTATTTTTAAGAGCTTCGAAAAGCTCCTTTGCGCTCCATTCCGGATGAGTTACAAAAAGGAAATTGCTCATTGAATCCTTGAATTTAAATCCAAGCTTTGAAAATTCTTGTTTGCAGCGTTCTCTTGTAGCTATGATTTTTTTTACTATACTTTGGAAGTAGTCCTCATCCATAACAGCAGCAGCACCAGCTTCAATGACCTGACGATTCATTGTATATGAATTAAATGAATATTTTACATCGTGAAGAGCTTTTATGAGACTTTCATTGCCCATTGCATAGCCAATACGCATTCCTGCCAGAGCACGTGATTTGGAGAATGTCTGTATTACAATAAGATTATCATATTTTTCAATAAGCGGCACAGCGGACTGTCCTCCGAAATCTATATATGCTTCATCTACTATAACTATAGAATCAGGATTATGCTTTATGATATCTTCAATAGTATCAAGCGGCAGAAGTGCGCCTGTAGGAGCATTTGGATTCGGGAATATGATGCCGCCGTTTTCACGATAATAGTCTCCTGGAACGATCTCAAAGTCATCATTAAGCGGAATAAGTTCATATGGAGTCCTTAGCATCTGCGCCCATACAGGATAGAAAGCATAGGTTATATCGGGAAAGAGCAGAGGCTTGTCTGAATTAAAGAATGTGAGAAAGCACATTGCAATAACATCGTCAGAACCAACGCCTGTAAATACCTGATTTTCATTTAGACCATAGCGATCAGCAATAGCCTTGTTAAGCTTGTGTGAAGTAGGATCAGGATAAAGCCTTAATGATTCGAATTTGCAGCCTTCAATAGCTTTTTGAACCTCTGGTGAGGGCGGATATGGGTTTTCATTTGTGTTGAGCTTTATCATGTCGGGAAAATTCGGCTGATCACCGGGTACATAAGGCTCTACACGGCGAATATACTTTTCAAATACGGACATATTATCACATCTTTCTTATTTTATATTTTCTTTTTCTTTAAGAAACTTCTGTCTTAAACCACAGAGCTTCCGAGATAGATATGCGTAGTAGCTGTGAGGTTTTCAAAGCGGTTTACCTCTAAACAGGCTCTAAGATTAATTTAAGGAACACCGCACAATCTTTGTGCGATATTGCCTTAACCTATAACTCCTGTGAATCCGCATATAAGCACAAGAGCCCCCAAAATTATTCTGTACCAGCCAAAAGCAGTAAAGTCATGCTTGCGTATATATTGCATAAGAAAACGTATAATTACCATTGAAACGATAAATGCAGTGAGCATACCTACAGTAAGTACGGCAAGCTCTGTTCCATTAAATGAAAATCCATGCTTCACGAGTTTTAAAAGGCTTGCACCTACCATAACAGGAACTGCAAGGAAGAATGTAAACTCAGCAGCAGCGGTTCTTGATACGCCGAGAAGCAGCGCACCGATAATAGTAGCACCTGAACGTGATGTACCAGGGAATATTGCTGCAACAAGCTGAAATACTCCTATAAGCAGTACTATTCTATAATTCATCTCATCAATGCTATTTATATGTGCCGCACGATTTTTATTCCACTTTTCAATAAAGATAAAGGCTATGCCGACAACGATAAGAGCAATAGCAACAGTTGTTGCGTTATAGAAAAGCTCATTGAATAAATCGTCAAAAAGCAGACCGACAACAGCCGCAGGAATGCATGCTGCTATGACCTTGCCCCACATACTGAGAATATCACGTCTGATATATGAACCTATTCCATTTGCAGATAATGGTTTAGGATTATTTTTCATGTTTATGGGGAACAATTGCTTCCAGTATATTACAACTACTGCAAAGATCGCACCAAGCTGGATCACGACATCGAACATTTCTTTGAATTCATCGGACATATCAAGATGTATAAATTCGTCTACAAGTATAAGGTGACCTGTACTGCTGACAGGAAGCCATTCTGTAATACCTTCAACGATGCCGAGGATCAGTGATTTGATGATTTCCAGAAATTCCATAAATAAAAAATCCTTTCTTAAATCAAATATAGTAATATGTGATTATAATTTTACCACATATTTATAATTCCGTCAATCCCCATTACTGAATTTAGACGGAATTTGTATCGCCTGTGAAAAAAGAATGATAGCACTTGACAAAACAGAAAAAAATGCTATACTTAAAATATAATATATGTAATATCCCGGATTATATATGCGGGCAGCATAATGATATTTAAACAGGAGATGAGGTTCTATGAGTAACATTTGGCATGATATCAATCCCAAGCGTATAACAGTAGAAGAATTCATGGCTGTAATAGAGATCCCTAAGAACAGCAAGATAAAATACGAGCTGAATAAGGAGACAGGCATTCTGGAGATGGATAGAATTTTGTATACATCCACTCACTATCCGGCAAATTATGGATTTATACCAAGAACCTATGCAGATGACGGAGATCCGCTTGATGTTCTTGTGCTTTGCTCACAGACATTGCTGCCAATGACATTGGTGCGCTGTTATCCTATCGGTGTTATACGAATGATCGATAACGGCAGGCATGATGACAAGATTATAGCCATCCCATGCAATGACCCGACCTATAATTCTTACGTAAATATCAACGAACTGCCGCATCATATATTTGAAGAAATGGTTCACTTCTTCAAGGTATACAAGGAGCTTGAGCATAAAGCAACGGCTGTAGATGAGATTCAGGATGCTTCTATGGCAAAGGAGATTATTGCAAACGATATTGATCTTTATATCGAGAAGTTTTGCAAGTAATAAATATATATAGTAAACGTCAAAAATAATTTGACGTTTACTGTAATAAAATATTTAAATGCCTCGCACATTCGCTCGCTTGCGCTTGCTGCGTGCGTATCGGCAAATAGCAAACGCCAAATAAATTTGTCGTTCACTATAGAATATTTCAAGTTTGAATAGTCCGCATTTTGCGGATGGAAGGAGAAGTTTCATGGTTACATCATCAACAGCAACAGACATTCTTTTTAACCCAGGTACAAGCGTTGCGCCTCTGGGACTCATTGCTATGGAGGGAACGGAGGAGCTTGGCAAGAAAATAGATCATTATTTGATTGAATGGGCTAAAAGAGGCGGATATGACGTTGATACGTTTCTGATCGAATGCGAATGTCCAAGATTTGCTTCCGGCGACGGCAAGGGACTTATCAAGTCTACGGTTCGTGGTAAAGACTTGTTTATTCTTATTGATGTAGGCAATTATAGCTGTAAATATGATATGTTTGGTGGGGTAAATTCTATGTCTCCTGACGATCATTATCAGGATCTAAAAAGAATTATTCAGGCAGCAAGCGGTAAGGCTCATAGAATCAATGTTATCATGCCTATCCTTTATGGAGGCAGGCAGCATAGAAGAAATTACCGTGAGTCTCTGGACTGTGCTTGTGCGCTTCAGGAGCTTGAAAAGATGGGCGTTTCCAATATTATTACATTTGATGCTCATGATCCGAGAGTACACAATGCTATTCCGCTTATGGGTTTTGATAATGTTATACCGTCATATCAGGTGCTAAAAGCAATGTTCAGTGAGATTCCTGATCTTCACACAACACCGGATCAATTTATGGTAATAAGTCCTGACGAAGGCGCACTCAACCGTAATATGTATTATGCTTCAATGCTTGGCGTTCCTATGGGAATGTTCTATAAGAGACGTGATTATTCTGTTATAATAAACGGACGCAATCCTATTGTTGCACATGAATATCTTGGAAATTCTGTAGAAGGCAAGGATGTATTTATTGCCGATGATATTATTTCCTCAGGAGATTCTATGCTTGATATTGCAGTTGCCCTCAAAAAGCGCAATGCCAAGAGAGTATTCTGCTATGCGACATATGGTCTGTTTGTAAATGGATTGGAAGTATTTGATAAGGCTTATAATGATGGTTATGTTGATGCTGTATTCGGCACAAATCTGACATATCGCTCCGAGGAACTTCTGAAAAGAGAATGGTTCCATGAGGTAGACTGCTCTAAGTACATTTCCTGTTTTATTTCCGCACTCAACCATGATGCATCTATCGGCAATGTAATTGACCCTAATCAAAAGATCAAGGCTCTGCTTGAGAGCAGAAATAAGTGAGAACAAGCTTTAAGAACTGGTTGACATTTTAAAGAAAATCTGGTATACTGTAAGTATATTGAAAAGGGACGCTGAACGGAATGACTGCATGAAACGTCTTTAGAGAGAATATAGCTGGTGAAAGTATTCGGCGAAAGTGCAGGTGCTCCCCGGGAGTCATTTGGAGAAATCCAAGCGTAAGCTCTGCGTTAAAGGCAATGAGGAAAACGAAAGCTTCGTTTTCGAATTTGGGTGGTAACACGAAAGCCTTCGTCCCATTTTGGCGGCGTGGGCTTTTTGTTTTTTGAGTGCAATATTTTTAAAAGGAGTATATTACAATGCAGTGGCAAGGATTAAATGATTTAAGAGAAAAGTATCTTTCATTTTTTGAAAGTAAAAATCATACACGTATGGCAAGCGCCTCACTCGTACCGCAGGGAGATAAGAGCCTTTTGCTCATAAATTCTGGTATGGCACCGCTGAAGAAGTATTTTCTCGGACAGGCAGTTCCTCCAAATGTGAGAGTTACTACCTGTCAGAAGTGTATCCGTACACCTGATATTGAGCGTGTAGGTCAGACTGCACGTCACGGTACATATTTTGAAATGCTTGGTAACTTTTCATTCGGTGATTATTTCAAGAAGGAAGCTATCACATGGGCGTGGGAATTTCTCACTGGTGAGCTGGAGATTCCGGCTGATCTTCTTTATGTTTCCGTATTTCAGGACGGTGATGATGCGGATGATGAGGCATATGATATTTGGACAAAAACTATCGGTGTAGATCCGTCTCATATGGTTCGCCTTGGCAGAGAGGATAACTTCTGGGAACACGGTTCAGGACCATGCGGACCTTGCTCTGAGATATATTTTGACAGAGGTCCTGAAAAGGGCTGCGGTAAGCCAGGATGTGCAGTAGGCTGTGATTGTGACCGCTATGTAGAGGTATGGAATCTTGTATTCAGCCAGTTCGACAGCGATGGAAACGGTCATTATGCTGAAATGGAACATAAGAATATTGATACTGGTATGGGCCTTGAACGTCTTGCCTGCGTAATGCAGGGCGTTGATAACCTGTTTGAGGTTGATACTGTTCAGAACATCATGAATCACGTTTGCAGCATTGCAAATGTTAAGTATCACACAGATGATAAGACAGATGTGGCTTTGAGAGTTATTACTGACCATATCAGAAGTACAACATTCATGGTAGGCGATGGCGTTATGCCTTCAAATGAAGGCAGAGGTTACGTTCTGAGAAGACTTCTTCGCCGTGCAGCACGTTTTGGCAGAATGCTTGGCGTAAGAGAAGCATTTCTATATAAGGTATGTGAAACTGTTATTGCTGAGAACAAGAAAGCTTATCCTGAGCTTGAGGAAAAGAAAAATTATATCTGTAAGGTCATCAGGAACGAGGAGGAATCTTTTGCTAAGACAATTGACAATGGATTTGCACTGCTTATGCAGGTTCTGGATAATCTTGCTGCAAAGTGGGAAAAGGTAGTATCAGGTGAAGATGTATTCAAGCTTTCTGATACCTATGGTTTTCCGATAGATCTTACTCTTGAAATTGCTGCTGAGCGTGGCTTTGAAATTGACAGAGTAAGATACGATGAACTGGTAAAGGCGCAGCGTCAGAAGGCAAGAGAGGATCATCTTGCTAAGGCTGGTTCTTCATGGGCTGACAACAGCGTTAAGCTCGATTCTGCTGCTACTGTATTTACAGGTTATACAGACTTCACCGCAGAAACAAAGGTAGTTGCTATTTTCAAGGGACAGGAATCTGTAAATGTTCTCACTGAAGGAGAACAGGGTGTTGTTGTGCTTGAACAGACTCCTTTTTATGCTGAAAGCGGTGGTCAGGTTGGCGATACAGGTGTCATTTCTACACCAAGCAGCAGCTTTAGCGTACAGACTACAAATAAGAATGAGGATAGTCACTATCTCCATATAGGTACAATGGAAGAGGGCGAACTTCGTGTTGGCGATATTGTTTCGGCTGATATTGATTCTGAAAAGAGAAAATCTATCATGCGCAACCATACAGTAGCCCACCTATTACAGGCTGCTCTTCGTGAGGTTTTGGGTGACCACGTTCATCAGGCAGGTCAGCTCGTAAATGAATCTGCATGCCGTTTTGACTTCTCACATTTTGCAGCTCTGACTGCTAAGGAACTGGAGACTGTTGAAAATATCGTAAATGAAAAGATTCTCTCAGCTATTACTGTTACAATGAAGGAAATGCCTATCGAAGAGGCGAAAAATCTTGGTGCTATGGCACTCTTCGGCGAGAAATACGGCAATGTTGTACGTGTAGTTTCAGCCGGTGATTTTTCCGTTGAATTCTGCGGCGGTACTCATGTTTCTAATACATCACATATCGGTCTGTTCAGGATCGTATCAGAAAGCTCTGTTGCATCAGGCGTTCGACGTATTGAGGCTGTAACAGGTACAGGTGTTCTAAAGCTTCTGGCATCTTATAAGAACGGCATGAATGCAGCTGCAAGGGCATTGAAGCTCAGCAACATTACAGATCTGGCTGAAAAGTGTGCTGCTATGTCAAACGAACTACGTGATAAAGATAAGCAGATTGAAACTCTTAATCAGAAGATTTCTGACATGAAGATGAGTGCGATTTTTGACAATGCAAAGCTTATAGGTGATGTAAAGGTAGTTTCTGCAATGATGACAGGCGTTACAGCTCAGATGCTTCGTAAAATGGGTGATAGCATCAAGGCTATGGATGCTTCTGTTATTGCTGTTATTGCAGGTGTAAATGATGATAAGGGCAATATGGTTTGTGCTTGTTCAAAATCTGCTCAGGAAAAGGGTGCTCATGCTGGTAAGATCATTCAAAGAGTTGCAGCCATTACAGGTGGTAAGGGCGGCGGACGTCCGGATACTGCAATGGCAGGCGTAGGTCAAACATATATGATAGATGAAGCACTTATGGCACTGGAGAGCGTTGTAAGTGAAATGATCGTTAAGTAAGGAGGAAGGAACATCATGGAAGATTGTTTGTTTTGTAAAATAGCCGCAGGAGAGATACCAAGTACAAAGGTGTATGAGGATGAAACTGTTTATGTATTCAAGGATATTGCACCTATTGCACCTATACACTATCTGCTTATACCAAAGGAGCATATATGCTGTGCAGCAAAGATAACTCCTGAAAATTCAGCAGTAGTTGCTCATATATATGAGGTAGCAGCAAAGATCGCTGAAAAGGAGAACCTCTCAAGTGGCTATCGCATTGTGACAAATTGCGGCGCTGATGCAGGTCAGACTGTATTTCATCTCCATTTCCATATGCTGGCAGGCGTTAAGATGGGTTGGGGCAAGGAATTTATTCAGGCAGCTGAATAGGCTCTTAGACATAAAGTAAAAGGATTTGAAGAAATGAAGCGGAAAATGGTTATTATCGGGATATCGTACATCTTGGGACTGTTTTTTGCTTCATTTTTCATAGAATATGCTCTTTGGATTATAGCTGTTATAAGTGCAGCGGCATTTGTAGCGTTTATTTTATTTAAAGCTCTTACATTGAAGGCTGCATTGACAGCATCAATTTCATTTTTTGTTGGAGTATTTATATACTCAGGCTATACATCAATATATTATACACCGGTGATTAAGCTGAAAGATGCAGATATTGTTTTTACAGGCATGGTAAAGTCTTCTGATGAATATGCAGGAGAAAAGGTGTCGTATATATTGGAAGGTGAGTTTGACAATGGTGTAAAAGCATCTGTATTATGCTATACTGACAATTATGATTGCAGGTATGGTGATTATATCAGAGTAAGGGGTACATTTTCTGTTCCTGATAAAACATTTCTCTATGACAGTACAGAATATTACAAGGGGTTATCAGTGTTTTTAGAAGCCAATGCCGATTGTGAATATACTGTGCTATACACAAATGATCATCAGATAGTGAGAAAAGTGCAGAATTATCGCAAAAAGCTGCAAAGAAGGATATATGCAGTTTGTGGAAAAACAGGAGGCAGTCTTACTGCTGCAATGCTTTTTGGAAGCAAAAATGACCTCAATACGAGCATAGAGTCTGCATTTTATCATGCGGGTATAGGACATATGCTTGCAATTTCAGGTTTTCATCTTATACTTTTCAACGGCTTGTGTAATGTATTTGGAAACCGAACAAGATTACATCGTATAATGCAGCTTTTAATGACGCTACTTATGACTATGTTATTTGCATTTGTAGCAATGTGGCCTGTTTCAGTTTTGAGAGCAGGTATTATGCTTATTATAGCAAGAAGTGCATGTTTATTTTGCAGAAGTTCTGATTCTCTCAGTTCTCTTTTTATTTCAGTTATTATAATTACATGTACCAAACCATATCTTATTCATAATGTAGGATTTCTTTTGTCAGTGGCAGGAACATTTGGAGTAAACAGCTTTGCTCCGTGGATAAATGAAAAGCTTCCGTTAAACGGATGGTTTGGAGGAATATTAAAAATATCTATCTCGTCCGGAATTGTATCGCTGTGTACCATGCCTATATGTCTGCACTTTTTTCCAAAGATATCTCTGCTTGCGCCTGTTTCAAATGTGATATTTTCGCCTATGTGTATAATCATAATTTTTATGGGAACAATAATATTTTTACTTGGCGGAGACAGCATTATATCAATAATGTGCGGTCAGGTGATAGATGCCATATCAAAATTTTTGACTGACGGACTTCTTTGGATGCAGAATAATATCACATATTCATTTCCGTCAGGCTGGAAAAGTCTTTCAGAAGCTGTGTTTATCCTTTCCGGTATGACTATGGTGATATTTATTCTGACAAGAAAACGCAGAATGGTAATGATATCTTTTATACTGTCAGAAATGATTATGTTTGCAGGTCAATTTATGCTTATAAGGCAATTTGAAAGCAAGCTTCGTGTTTTTGCACTTGGAGGAAGCAATGGGCAAGTTATTGTCGTTACATATGCAGGACGTACAGATGTCATAGATCTTGTATATAATGGAAAAAATCCGGATTATCTTAAAAATTTTATTGATAAATACGGCATCAGACGTATAGACTGTCTTTATCTTACTGATGATGTATATGCAGCAGCGTCAGCCTATACTGACAAGCTCTGCGCTGTAAATGCAGATATTGTTTTGATATCATCAGAGTCAGAGCTTAGAGAAAAATCGATAATTTGTGGACAAACTCCGCAGCTATCCGATCAAATTCGGATAACAGCAAATGAATATGAAATATCAGAGATCAGTGGACTTCTTACCATAAGTGCTTATAAAAAGGTTCTTATTGCAGCACAGAACAATGAAATCTCATTTGATTACGATAGATGTGACTATCTGATTTCTACAAATAAAAATAGTCAGGGATTATATGAAATATCTGGAAAAGGGTACGGAAAATTGTTATGCGATGGAAATAATATAGAGATCGTGCTAAATAATGATGGTAAATTTTATGCAAGGAGACTTTATTGATGGCAGTTGTAGATTGTAAAAGTATAAATGCAAAAATAAAACAAGGCGATCTTGCCGGTGCATATTATTTTTACGGTGCTGATATTGTGCAAGTGGAAGATATGACAAAAAAACTCGTACGCAAGGCTACAGATGGAAATGAGGATATGGCTCTTACTAAATATGACGGCAAGACGTTGAAAATACAGGAGCTTGCAGATGCATCAGAGCTTTTCCCTATGATGTCTCCGTATAATTGTATTCTTATAAATGATTTTAATGGTGAAAAATGTAATGAAGAGCAGCTAAAGCAGCTTTTAAAGATCTGTGAGAATCTGGGTGAGCAGACAGTTCTTGTTTTTAGTATAACAGGCTTTGATGTTAAGGATGGCAGAAAATCTCCTACTCCTAAAAATAAAAAACTTATAGATAAAATTTCAAAAATAGGAACAGTATGCGAGGCTGTTCAGAGAACTTTTCCTGAGATAGCAAGATCGGTTATTTCAGCTGCGCAGAAAAAGGGATGCATTATGGGACGAGGGGCAGCTGATGCACTTGTTGTCAGATGCGTGGGGAATACTGTACAGATTAAAAGTGAGCTTGAAAAACTGTGTATGTATTCTGACGGTAAAGAGATAACCGAATCAATGATTGAAGAGCTTGTTGCAGCATCTGTTGAAACGACTGTATTTGCGCTTGCCAAGTCTATAATATCATGTCGCCGGCTCTCTGCAATGGAAGAGCTTGACAAACTATATGCCATGAGAACTGAGAGGACATTTATAGTACATGCTGTAGCAACGGCATTTCTTGATATTTACAGAGCATGTACAGCGTGGAGAAGCAGTATGGCAGTACATGATATGCAAAAGGATTTTGGATATAAATTTGATTTTGTGGTAAAGAATGCATTTCGTGATTGTCGTTCTATCCCGATAGAACGTATTCGTGTCTGTATTTTAATATTGCGGGATCTTGAGCAGAAACTAAATTCATCTGCCGCAGATGAACGTATTTTAATGGAAACAGCACTTGTAAAGATGCTTGAGATTGCCTCAGGAAGAATGGAGTATGTATATGATTAAAATTAAAGAGGCAATTGTAGTTGAGGGAAAATATGACAAGATAAAGCTTTCATCTATTCTGGATGCTGTAATAATAGTAACTGACGGATTTCAGATATATAAGGACAAGGAAAAACTTTCGCTAATAAGACATTATGCCGAAACTACGGGAATAATTCTTTTAACTGATTCGGACAGGGCAGGCTTCAGAATAAGGAGCTTTATAAAAGGTGCTGTGAAAAACGGAAAGATATATAATGTATATTCACCGGATATTTACGGCAAGGAAGCACGTAAGGAAAAGCCGTCTGCCGAGGGAAAGCTTGGTGTTGAGGGAATAAGTCCTGAGCTTTTGCTTGCTGCTTTTGAAAAGGCAGGGATCAGAGCATCAGATGCATCTCCAAATTCTGACCCTATAACCAAAAATGATCTTTTTATGCTGGGTCTGTCAGGATGCAGATGCAGCAGTGAACTCAGGCGAAGACTTCAAAGAAGGCTTGGACTACCGGAGCTTTTATCTGCAAATTCTCTTGTAGAGATACTTAATACTATGATGACTAAAAGTGAGCTTATAAAGCTTACTGATGCTATGCAGGAAAACTGAGAGGAGTGATTCTGACTGTTTACTTCACTTACTTTTATATTTTTCTTTTTGCCTGTTACCATATTAACATATAGTTTTTTGCCAAAGAATTCAAAGCAAACTGCATTTATATTATTCAGCGTTATTTTTCTTGTTATTTCAGATGTTGTATCAGCTATAGGTAGTATATTTGCAGCTATAATT
>CAMWPG010000031.1 GCA_947176075.1 uncultured Ruminococcus sp.
AAATAAAAATATGTATTTATAAGGAGGACAGAAATGAAACAAAATGCAAAACCTGCACTTATAGAAGAACGATTTTTTCCATTTGAATGCAGTACAAGCTATGGTGTCGAGGAAGGTTATAAAGTCCTGCATTGGCATCAGGAAATGGAAATTTGCTATATAAAACAAGGAACAGGAAAATATCTTATTAACGGCATTGAATACAGCTTTTCACAGGGTGATATTTTTCTAATAAGCAACGACGAAATACATCTGTGCTTTGATGACGAAAATCTTATTATGCAGGTTACTATGTTTGATCCTAATTTCCTGCAAAACGGCATCGCTACTCCTTTTGATTATGAATACATCAGACCATTTGTTGAATCCTCTGACTGTTTCTGCAATAAACTCAATGCAGATAATTTCGTCATGTCTCAGCTGTCGGAAATTCTTCTGGATATTGAAACTGAATACATAACAATGAATAAAGGCTATACCCTTATGATAAAAGCCCTGCTGCTAAAATTTTTAGCACTTATAATACGTCATTGTTTCCAAAGTGATAACTCATCAAGCAAAAACTCAATAAACACAAAAACTGCCGAAAAGATAAGACAGATAGTTATGTATATTGATAACCACTATAATGAAAATATAAATCTTAAATCTATTTCAGAGCATTTTGATATAAGCAAACCATATCTTTGCAATGCATTCAAAACGCTTACCGGCACTTCTCCCATAGATCTTCTAATAAAAAAACGTATTATTGCAGCAAAAATACTTCTTTCAACCAGCGACAAAAATATTCTTGAAATTTCTGAAGAATGTGGATTTGGTTCTATTTCTAATTTTAACCATCAATTTAAAGCACTTACAGGATATTCTCCAAGTGAATACCGAAAGCTTTACTCATAAATTACACCACACTGCAAAATGGAAAAATCCTGCCATTTTACAGTGAGGTGATTTTTTAGAATCTGTTATCAGATTATTTTCTAAGGCTGAGCAATTCCTCTGGTGAGAATACATATTTTTGATCGCAAAAGTGACAGTTTACTGTGATAGGCTCATTGTCGGCTGCAATTAATTCCAGTTCATCCTTGCCGAGACTATATAGAATTTTTTCAGTCCTCTCTCTACTGCAATTACATTTATAAAACACTTCATTCTCATCAAGGATATTCGGCTCAAGCCCGTCGAGAAGCTTGAGTGCAATATCCTCAGCGGTCATGCCATCGGACATCATTTTTGTAACAGGCGGAAGAGCAGCAAGATTTTTCTCAATGATATCTATAACAGAATCATCAGCAAATGGAAGCACATGTATCAGATAGCCGCCGGCAACATTAACGCTAAGATCGGGATTTACCAGAACGCCTAGACCGCATACAGTAGGTGTTTGCTCACTGTCAGCATAATATCTTGCAATATCTTCTGCAATTTCTCCGGATACAAGCGGACATACGCCAACATAAGGGTCTTTAAGTCCCAGATCCTTTACAACAGAGAGAGTTCCGTCATTTCCAACTGCACCGCCTACATCAAGCTTACCCTTGTCATTGAGCGGAATTTCCACTACAGGATTCTCAGCATAACTCTTTACATTTCCGTGACTGTCTGCAACTGCAACGAGCATTCCGGCAGGACCGCCGCCTTTAATACGAAGCGTTACAGTATCACCGTCACTTTTAAGCCCATAGCCCATCATACTTGCGGCAATAGAAAGTCTGCCAAGACCTGCTGTAATTACTGCTGATGTCTTGTGAATACGCTCTATCTCAGCTACAATATCAGTTGCATCTACAGCACAAGATACAACAGAGGCATCCTTTGCAATAGCTCTTTTAAGTATTCCCATTTTATTTTACCTCCTGTTTACGTACAACAAAAACCATTCGTTCACTTTTATCATGAAGCTTTTCTTCTGTATCGGCATGATAACATCCTATTACCTCAAAACCTGTTTTTTCAAGCTCTTTCCATATCAGCTCAGGCTCATATGCGTGTTCTGTTATTTCCTCGCAGCTTCTTGAATATTTTCCATCCTCTCCCAGCTCAAAAAAGTCAAGGCGTATATTTACGGTATTATCTATAGCTTCAAAGCTGTTTTCCCAGACACAATATACATCATCGATGTCATAAATATATACATTATCGCCCAATATCTCACGATGCTTATAGGGAGTGTTCATATCAAAAATGAAAACGCCTCCTGTTTCCATATTATCATAAACTTTATGGAAAACTGTTTTCACATCTTCAAAGCTGCTTAGATGATTCATACTATCAAGTGTACATATTACAGCGTCAGCCGCGCCATATAGTTCAAGCTCACGCATATCCTGACAAATATACTGCACAGGCAGTCCGCTTTCAAGCTTTTTGTCCATAGCACGGTTGAGCATTCCGCAGGAATAGTCAGCTCCTATTACATCATAGGACAGCCTGCACATTTCCTCTGACATACTACCTGTACCGCAGGCAAGATCGAGAAGAACTTCTCCGCTGCTCTTTTTGTGCTTTTGAATGAGCTTGTGAAAATATTGGCTTCGGCTTTTGTAATCAACATTTTCCGTAAGGCCGTCATAATACTGTGAAAAGGTTTCATAACCTGTACTCATAATTATCTCCCATAAAAACAAAGGGACGAAGTTTTTACTGCGTCCCGATTGTTTTTTTATTATTAATTATTTTTAGCTGCTCTTTCGGGATTTCTGCGCTGATTGCCGAAGCTTCCGTCACCAGCTCCTGCATTTGGTGCATCAGGCTTAGCAACCTGTTCACGCTCAGGAGCCTTATTCTGCTGAAGCTTTACAGTCAACAGCATACGAACGGTTTCTTCCTGAATGGCAGCATTCATAGCGTCAAACATCTCAAAGCCTTCATAACGATACTCGACAACCGGATTCTTCTGACCGTATGCACGAAGTCCGATACCCTTCTTGAGTTCACTCATATCATCAATATGTGCCATCCACTTAGTATCAACGATCTTGAGCATAATAACACGTTCCAGCTCACGTATCGTTTCGCTGCTGTATTCCTCTTCCTTGGCAGCATATATAGCTCTTGCCTTTTCCTGAAGAGTATTTACTATGTCGGAAGCAGACATCTTATCAAGCTCTTCTGCTTCATATTCAAGGTCGCCCTCTTCAGTAAGCCAGCCCATGAAATGTTCTCTCAGACCAACCATATTCCATTCACTGTGTTCGGTAAGCTCATCATCAGCATACATATTCACAGTAGATGCAATCATACTATCCATCATTTTCAGAATGCTGTCGTGGAGATCCTCGCCGTCCAGAACCATTGCCCTCTGTTTGTAAATGATCTCACGCTGAGTGTTCATAACATCATCGTAGTTAAGTACGTTCTTACGAATACTGAAGTTGCGTCCTTCAACCTTTCTCTGTGAAGATTCAACGATCTTTGTAAGCATCTTGCTTTCAATAGGTGTATCTTCATCAACATTGAGTGTACGCATCATATTTTCCAGACGATCGCCTGCAAATATACGCATCAGATCGTCCTCTACAGACAAGAAGAAGCGGCTCTCACCCTCGTCGCCCTGACGTCCTGAACGTCCACGGAGCTGATTGTCAATACGTCTTGATTCATGACGCTCAGTACCTAAAATATACAGACCTCCGGCTTCCTTTACAGCTACTGCCTTTTCCTTTACTTCTGCACTGTAATTCATGTAAAGCTCCTGATATACACTGCGGGCAGCCAGAACTTCTTCATTATCTGTATCAGCATAGCCAATAGCCTCTGTAATGATCTCTTCCGGATATTCTCTCTTACGCATTTCAGCACGAGCGAGAAATTCAGCGTTACCGCCAAGCATGATATCAGTACCACGGCCAGCCATATTTGTAGCAATGGTAACAGCACCCAGTTTACCAGCCTGTGCAACGATCTCAGCTTCCTTGGCATGATATTTAGCATTCAAAACCTCATGCTTTACGCCTTTCTTTTTGAGCATTGCAGAAAGCAGTTCAGACTTTTCAATAGAAATAGTACCAACCAGTACCGGCTGACCTTTATCATGACATTCAATTATCTGATCAATAATTGCACGATACTTAGCAGCCTCTGTGCGGTAAATAAGATCATTGTGATCGATTCTCTGAACCGGACGATTTGTAGGGATAGCTATAACATCCAGCTTATAGATCTCACGGAATTCATCCTCTTCTGTCATAGCAGTACCGGTCATACCGGAGAGCTTATTGTACAGACGGAAATAATTCTGAAATGTAATAGTAGCCAGAGTCTTAGACTCACGCATTACCTTTACATCTTCCTTAGCTTCAATTGCCTGATGCAAACCATCATTGAATCGACGACCCAACATCTTACGGCCTGTGAATTCATCAATGATAACTACTTCGCCCTCTTCAACGATGTAGTCGATATCTTTTTTCATAACACCGTTTGCTTTAAGAGCCTGATTGATATGGTGCATCAGTGTCATATTATCAGGATCCATAAGGTTCTCGATAGCAAAGTATTCCTCAGCCTTCTTGATACCACGGCGTGTAATGGTTGCGGTCTTAGCCTTTTCGTCAACAATATAGTCCGCTTCCTGATTGATCTCCTCCTGATCTTGCTTTGAGTCTGTTTCAACAATAACAGTAGGAGTCAGTGTTTTAGCAAATTTATCAACAACTCCATAAAGTGCAGTTGACTTGTCTCCTCTGCCTGAAATGATAAGAGGTGTTCTTGCCTCATCAATAAGGATAGAGTCTACCTCATCCACGATAGCAAAGTTATGTTCTCTCTGAACCTTGTCCTTTTTATAGATGACCATATTGTCACGCAGATAGTCAAAGCCCAGCTCGTTATTTGTACCGTATGTAACATCGCAGTTATAAGCAGCACGGCGCTGGTCATTATTAAGGCCATGAAGAATGCATCCGACAGTAAGACCAAGGTAACGCAAAACCTTACCCATTTCATCGGACTGTGTTTTTGCCAGATAGTCGTTTACGGTTACAATATGAACGCCCTTTCCGGGAAGTGCGTTAAGATAAGCAGAAACGCAGGCAACGAGTGTTTTACCTTCACCGGTTTTCATTTCTGCGATACGTCCCTGATGCAGTACGATCGCACCGATCAGCTGTACCGGAAACGGCTTTTTGCCGAGTACACGGTAAGCTGCTTCACGAACAGTTGCCAGTGCCTCAGGAATCATAGAATCCAGTGTTTCGCCTGTTTCCAAACGTTCACGGAAATCGAATGTTTTTTGTTTAAGCTCTGCATCGGAAAGTGCCTTATACTCTTCCTCCAGAGCAAGAATTTTATTCTTTATAGGTTCGATTCTTGCCAATTCTCTTGTACTATATGAGCCGAACATTTTGCTAAAAATACCCATCAGTCTACCGCCTTCATCTAAAAGTATACATTCTACAGTATATCATACTATTTATGTTTTGTCAACCAATTTTACAGCTTTTTAAAAGTTATCATTAAAATAAGTGCATATATCCCTCATTTTACATTCTATGCATTTAGGTTTTCTTGCCATGCAGGTATCTCTTCCGAATTGAACTATCCTGTGGCAGAAGTCAGAAGAACGCTTTGGCGGAATAAGAGGAATAAGATCCTTTTCGACCTTAAACGGTTCTTTGTTCTTTGTCAGCCCAAGTCTGCCTGTTATTCTGATAAAATGCGTATCCGTTACAATCGCAGGTTTTCCGTATACATCACCAAGTATTAGATTGGCAGTTTTTCTGCCTACTCCGGGGAGCGTAAGCAGCTCTTCCATTGTATCGGGTATATTGCTGTCATATACGTCAATAAGCCTTTTTGTCATGCCGATAATGCTCTCTGCCTTTGTTCTGTAAAATCCGCATGGCTTAATGTCCTGTTCAAGCTCTGAAAGCTCTGCATTTGCAAATGATTCCAAAGTGGGATATTTTTTAAAAAGAGTCTGCGTTACAATATTCACCCTTGCATCTGTACACTGAGCGGACAGACGTACTGCTATAAGCAGCTCATAAGGCTTTTCATATTTAAGCGCACAGGCTGAATCAGGATATATTTCCTCCAGAATATCACACGCCTTAATAGCTATTTCTTCCTTTGTATATGCCATTGCAAGCACTCCTTATCTGTTATCTATCTTTTCCGGATAAAGATCATGGTGAGTGAGCCTTTCCCAAGCAACTGCCTCCCATTTTGTACCTTTTTTACCATAATTGCAGTATGGATCAATAGAAATCCCGCCTCTTGGTGTAAATTTACCCCAAACCTCAATATAGAACGGATCCATAAGCTTTATAAGATCGTTCATGATAATATTGACGCAGTCCTCATGGAAATCACCATGATTACGGAAACTGAAAAGATATAGCTTCAGTGACTTACTTTCCACCATGCGAACATTCGGCACATAGGAAATATATATCGCAGCAAAATCCGGCTGACCTGTGATAGGACAGAGACTTGTAAATTCAGGACAATTGAATTTTACAAAATAATCTCTGCCAATATGTTTGTTTTCAAATGTTTCCAGTACCTCAGGAGCATAGTCGTTCTTATACTGTGTATTCTGATTTCCCAGAAGCGTGATGCCCTCTGTTTCAGCTTTAGTTCTTCCAGTCATGTTAAACCTCCTCCATAAGCGGATCTGCAACTCCGTTTGATCTAAATGCTTCTATTCTGTCACGGCAGGTTCCGCATACGCCGCACGGCATATCACCGCCCTCATAGCAGCTCCATGTCAGCTCATATGGAACATTCATTTCCAGACCGAGTTTTACAATATCTTTCTTTGTCATATTCACAAATGGTGCTTCAACATACACTTGCTTTCCGCTGCCCTCATATATAGCCTTAGCCATGGCATCGTTAAATACAACTGAGCAATCTGGATATGCATTTCCTGCTGCATCATCTGCATGAGGTCCATAGTATATCACATCGCAGTCATGTGAAAGGGCTATGCTTGCAGCAGATGCGAGGAACAAACCATTTCTGAACGGTACATATGTAGATACCGGCGCACCGTCTGTTTTTTTCAGCTGCTCTGAGTAGCTTTCCTTAGGTATCTCGTCATTAGAACCCTTGAGAAGAGAACAGCTTGAATCTGCAAATATAAGCGACAGATCAAGCGTCTGCCACTTTACTCCATAATATTTTACAAGTCTCTCAGCCGCTTCTATTTCCTTGTTATGCTTCTGTCCATAGTATATCGACAATGCAAGAATATTTTCTGCACCATGCTTTTTTACAGCCTGTGCAAGACAGGTCGTGCTGTCAACACCGCCGCTGAATAATACCATTGCTTTCATTGTTTAGTCACACTCCTTTTTAGTCCATCACAAGGCTCTGTAAAAACGGATCGCTTTCATATGCACCACAGAATGTTGTAGTCGTTGTTCTTGATGGAAAATTTCTGATTCCTCTTGCGGTCATACAGCTATGAGAAGCTGTTATAACAACACCTACATTCTCTGAACCAGTAGCTATTCTCATTATCTCTGCAATATCCAGCCCCAGGCGCTCCTGTAATTGAAGACGCTTTGCAGCCATATCGCATATACGTGCAATCTTACTTAGTCCTATTACCTTTCCATTTGGCAGGTATGATACATTTACGTGCATATCGTACATAAGTGCCATATGATGTTCGCAGTAGCTGTATACGCATATATCTTTAACTGTTACAGCAGAATTTTTCCCCGTTGCATCTGTCTGTGTAAATGTTTTTTCAAACATATCCGCAATTTCTCTATTGCTGTATGAAATTCCCTCAAAGATCTCTGCATACATTCTTGCAACACGCTCTGGAGTTTCAATCAGACCTTCTCTGTCCGGATTCTCTCCGAGTGCTTCCAAAATCCCACGTATATGATACGCCACTTTTTCCTGATCTATTGCCATTTTGTTATTTTCTCCTTTCAGACGCCTCTTTTTTCAGGATCCCATATAAATTTATGCAGCTGCAATTGCAGTCTTACATTATTAAAATTCCTCTTTTTCATAAACTCTACGATAGATGCAGCTTCGATCTTACCAAATACAGGGCTGAAATAAACACTGCATTTTTCAGTGAGGACATACTTTTTTATGATCTCTTCCGCTTTTTCAAGGTCTTTCTCTGAGCCGACAACGAACTTCATACAGTCCTTTTTCTCTAAAAATGGCAAATTCTCTTCAAGGCACATTCTGCTTTCCATACCGCTTGAAGGCAATTTATAATCAAGCGTGAATATTGGTCTGTTTTCTATATCTGCAAATTCTTCTATGTTCACACTGCCGTTTGTTTCAATCTCCACGCTAAGAGCATTTTCTTTTGAAAGGCAAATTAGAAGCTCTTTGACATAGGGAGCTTTAAGCGGCTCGCCTCCTGTAAGGGTAACATTTTTAATTCTTGTTTTTAAAATATTATTTCTTATTTCATCTGCGGTCATTTCCTTATAAGGCGTGCTTTCAGAATTTGCCCACATAGTATCACAGTAGCTGCACATTAAATTGCAGCCGCACAGCCTTACAAAAACAGCAAGTTCTCCTGCTCTTGTACCCTCTCCGTTTATGCTTGTAAAAATTTCTGCAACCTTATATTTATATCCCATATTACCTTGCCTCATATACTGCACAGTTTTCAGGCGTTTCATAAACTGCCACGCTTTTTACAAAAATGCCTTCCTGCGACAATAATTTAAAGAAATGCTCTGCAAAGCACTCTGCTGTGGGACGAAAGGGTACTGCTATCAAACGAAAATTTTCCTCATTCAAAGCTTTTATTGTTGTCTCTTTAAGAGTCTCTTTCTCATATATCAGCGCATGGTCAAAGCATTCAGCTATATTGCGAACAGCCTTTTTGAGATCACCAAAGTCAATTACCATTCCTCTGCACTGACCCTCCGTCTGAAGCTCTTCCTTTGCCGCCTGCACTTCTATTTTCCACCTGTGACCATGTATATTTGCGCACTTGCCCTCATAGCCGCTTAAAAAATGTGCGCTGTCAAATGCGGCAGATGTTTTCAGATAATACATATTTTCCTCCAAAAAAGCGGCTTTCCATTACAGAAAAGCCGCTTGATACACATAAAGATATACTCCGCTAATGCTCTTGCTGCCCGTAGTTTTGTTTAACGACAGGATGGTGCAAACGAACTGTCAAATAAATTATAGCATATAAAAATATGCGTGTCAATAAAAAAATAAGGTAAAATTTGCTGTAAAAGACGTTTGTAAAAAAGATACTTAACAGGCTGTTATATATAATTATATATTTTTCTCTTCAAAATCACAAAAATTAATGTTACAATTGATGCGATAAACTCTGCAGCTACAATAGATATCCATATACCATCAATTTGGAAAAATAATGGGAAAATAATAACTGCGGCAACCTGAAACACAAGAGTCCTTAAAAAAGAAATCAAAGCGGATGTAAGCCCATCATTAAGTGCAGTAAAGAATGATGAACCAAAAATTGCAACACCTGCAAACAAAAATGAAAATGAGAATATCATAAAAGCTCTGAGTGTCAAAGACACTAATGAATCATCATAGCCTACAAAAAAATTTGCAAGCGGCATTGCCAGAAGCTCGGCAGCTATAAGCATACATACGGAGAAAAATCCAATAATGATCCCACTCCTTTTCAATAATCCCTTAAGCTCGTTATGATTCTTTGCTCCAAAATGATAACTTATAATAGGTGCAGTGCCAACAGAATAACCAATAAATGTTGCCAAAAAAACAAAATTAACATACATAAGCACACCATACGCAGCAACGCCATCTTCTCCAGCATATTTCATAAGCTGAAAATTATAAAGCATACTTACGATCGACATAGAAATATTACTCATAAGCTCAGAAGAACCATTGATACAAGCTCTAAGAAGTGATTTACCATCAAAGTGTGTTCTAGTCAAACAAAGTTGACTCTTATTTTTACTTGCAAAATAAAAAAGCGGTGCGATACCGCCTATTACCTGACTTATAGCTGTTGCCAGAGCTGCGCCGATAAGTCCCATAGTAAAAAAAGCTACAAATACAGTATCAAGCACAATATTAGTAAGCCCGGCAGCAATGGTGAATAAAAGTCCAAGTTGAGGCTTTCCTGCCGTTACAAAAAAGCTCTGAAATTCAAATTGAAGAATATATGCAGGCAGTGCGATCAAAATGACTCTGCCATAAACAACACAATTATCAAGCAGCTCCTCATCTGCACCAAGAAAAGCAGCTATAGGTCTTATAAAAACAATACCAAGCAAAGCAATAATTATACCGCATACTGCTGATGTATAAATCAAAAGAGAGAATATGCGATTTGCTTTATCTATATTACCCTCTCCCATTACTTTAGCAATAATTGCACTTCCACCTGTTCCAAACATAAAACCAACTGCACCAAGTATCATGAGAAACGGCATTATGAAATTAACTGCTGCAAATGGAGTTTTTCCAATATAGTTGGAAACAAAATAGCCATCAACAACACTGTATATTGATGTAAAAATCATCATAACAATTGAAGGCAATGTAAACTTTAATAATTTTCTATAAGTAAAATGATCTGAAAGCTGTATATTCATTTTATATACTCCTTATCACAGCTGTTGTGTTTGTTTCTTTAATTCAAGCAAATACCTCTGCGTTAAATCAAGATAAAGGATACGTTCCTCTTCAGACCATGAAGAGAAAATATCGTTTTCAATGTTTATTACATGAACCACCGTATCTTCTGCAAGCTTTCTGCCCTTATCAGTAAAATGAACACTTTTCATTTTTCCTTTGAATACCTCAAGGTATATAATACCTTCTTTCTCCAGCTTGTGTATTGCAGAATTTATCGTCTGCTTGCTAATGCCTGATAAAAGACATATATCGCTGAGCAGACAGCTGCCGCCATTATTACATATTGTATAAAGAATCTGCATTGAGCTGTCTGAAAGACCAAACTTTAGTGAAGTCTCATGATAAACTGAATCGATCTCAGAAATAAGATAATTAAAACGTTTTATTTCTTTACTAACATAATTTGACATATTAATTAAGCCTCCTTAGTACGAAATCATACTAATATTATAGTACGATTTCGTACTCACGTCAATGAAATTAATCTTAATAATGCATAAAAAAATAAAAAAGCATCTGACCCTTATTTTAAAGATCAGATGCTTTTTATTAAGAAAACATATATCTACAATAGAATATCATGCTTTTTTCTTTAGCGATTTAAGAAATACAATAAATGCTGCCATTAAAATCAAAATACCGTTATAAATGTAATACTTCTTTAAACCGATTCCACCAGTATATGGAAGTTCAAACGCTCTCTCAGTATTTACAACTTCAACAACATGATTGATAGTAACCGTATTTTCCGCTCTCCCACCTATAAAATATGCAACTTCATAAGTATAATGATTTATATTTGCAATTTTTTGAGCAGAGACAGGATTTCCGTTATCATCTAATTCGTAAATGTAATATAATTCATCTACTTCTGCACAAGTAAAGTTTGGAGAATCTTTTTTTACGCCGTCCAGATAATATATTGCACCATCATCGGTATATTCGATTGTAAGGGTTTGTAATGGCTTAGTAGTATGATCCGGCACTTTGTCATATAAACCAAACGTATATTTTCCAGAGCGTGGAGAAATCTCTTCCCCATTATCATTATTGAAGATTTTATTTACAGATATCTCACCCTTTTGGTTTTTTATAGTTCGGCTATATTCAGAGCTGCCATATACTATATCTACTTTATTTCCTTCGATCTCATTAGCAAGCTCTGCCTCCGGTGTACTTGCAGCTGCAAAATAATATCTCGTATTTGCACCATCAAGCCTATAACCATTAGGAGCTTTAGTCTCTACGACATAATAAATTGTGTCATAAGTCAATCTATTACCATTTAACATATTGCTGTTATTATCGAATTTAAGCGTTCCGTCCGCACCAGTCGTGCCCTCGCCTATCTTAACATCTCCGGTGTTAGTGACTTTGTATAGATCAAATTTTGCACCGGCAAGTTTTTTATTAAGATTAACACTATCAGCCTTTATAAGAGTAACCATGAAAGGTATATGGCTGACATCAACGCTTCCTCCTAAATCATACTTGTATTCCCTATTTACGTATTGAGCATCAGCCGGAGGGGCATATCCAGACCAATACGCTCTATTATTAATAGATATAGGAACATCAGGCTTTGACAAGGCTCTTACCATATATGTTAAAACAAGCTGCTTATTATCAGGCAAACCGCTAACATATAATATCTGACTATCGTTATTTTCTTCAATTGAGAAAGTATAGCCTGTAACAATATTGCCCAAGCTGTCATGAACAGCTATACTGCTCTCTATAAATCTGAGATTATTGCTAAGCTCATCGACCAATACAGGAAGAATATCACCGCTGCAAAGATCCTCACCAGTTGGATTTACTTCTATTTTAAATGCAAGCTCATTTGCTTTTTTATTAGTAACACTATCATCTTTTTTCTTTTTAATAGAGTAAAGCTTGTTGATCGTAATAATGCCATAATCAGTATTTGAATTATCTGACATAACAGTAGCATGATTTTCAAATGTTTTTGAGCCGCTAAGAAATACATCCTTGTCTGTTACTTTAGTAATGACCCTGAGATTGATTTGATTATGATTATTAGTGCCTGAAGGTGCCGTATTCTCTGTCAAATCGTATATGTTCCATCGAATTTCTCTCGTAGCAGGATTATAATAAGATACGACTTTTTCATGCCATGACCCAGAATCATATTCCATTTTCTGCCAATCATCATTGTCATCTAATTCAGGTATATCTTGAAATTTTGGCGGATCACCCTGAACATAATCACCTATCCAGCATATATCAGCATAAACAAATTCCATTCCTTCCGGAAGCTGATCGCTTACAATTTCAGATCCGCTCAAAGAGCCGTCCCAGTTGACATTTACGAGCCATTCTGAATATATTCCTGATTCTGTTATTTTTGATTTATCCCATGCATTATGATGATCTTCTTTTTCTGTGCTGATATTTTCCCATGAGTTTGTGTCTTTATTATAGGCAAACGCACCCTTTCCCTCTTTATAAATAGCAGTTACGACCTTATAGCAATATACTGCCTCATTACCATCTATCCACGTAGTGTCATTAGAGGCTTCTGCATTTATGCTAATTTTATTTTTATATATAGCATTGTTCTGAACAGTAGGATTCGGTCTTGAATTCGGTGTAGTTCTGACAACAACATAAAGAGCCTCATCATCACCAAGTGCAACTTCCTTCTGGAAAGTAACAATTAAAGGATCGGTAGCCTGACCGTTTTTAAGAGTCCAGAGATAATCGGGATTATTTTTATCCCCAATATAATCATTTTTATTCCAATAATAATTGTACCTATTACCATTTAGTTGAATAAGCTCTTTACCTGTACCAACATGATTATTTATCATATCGCCAAAGGATGAAAATTCAGTCAGATCCAGTTCTTTTGAACCACGATATACACCCGGGATAGAATCATAGCAAAATTTCATACCGCCAGCAGATAACGTATCTCTTAAACCAAATCCTTCCGGAATAGTTCCCTCCAAGCGAATTATCCAGTATATCGCACCTGTTTGATTATAACTGGTTCCGTTGGTCCATATTGGTACAGTACCTTTTTCTCCAGGATCCTTTTCATAATACCATCCCAGCTTTTCTGCTTCATAATGAAGACCGCCCTGCACAATATCATTAACAGCAACCAACATTTCCGGAATTGTGAAAATCTCGCCGTTTACTCCAATAGTTCCAGAAACAGCAAAGTTATTTGTAACTATCATAGTATTGACTTTTTCCAATCCTGTAGGAGCTGCATAATATGTCAGCAAATAAACATATTTATCTTCTCCTGCACCTATCTGCTCCGGTGTGAAGCTATAGCTTTCTCTGCCATCTACATCAAGCCATACAGTTTTTTCAGGCTGAGAATTATTTAAAATACTAAGCAAAGCATTATCGCCGCTATGATCTCCAACAGTACCTTCACTAAGCTTGAATGCACTTACCTGAACATAGCCCTTATAAAGCATATGATTTGTATTAAATTTATCCTTCATGATAGTAGAGGACATATCCCAGCGTCCATCTTCATTAAGAATGATCTGATATTTAAGGCTGTCAGATGAAAGCTCAAATCCGCCGGGATTTGCTGCTTCTTCTATGTTATCTCCGTTATATTGATAAACCTTTTCACCGGCAGGGATATCAACATGATCTGTGTTTACATTACCGCCCTTTATTTTTCTGAGCCAATTGTTTTGCTTTAATGTATATCGGCTTTCAGAAGCTTTGAATGTTTTAGACGGTGCATCTGCTCTGTTTTCAGAATTTATTCTTGCAACATTGTGGAGGTTTATATCACCATTATTAGCTGCAAAAATATTTTCAGTTTTCACAGTATATTTAATATTCTTTGTTTCTCCTGGTTCAAGGCTTGGGATAGTAAAATCAAATGTGCCGTTATTATATGGAACATCCACAGATTTATTGCCGCTTATCTCAATTGACAGCTTATTGTCCTTGTTGCCTTTTATAAATTCTCTTAATTTTTCATCAAACGAGTCATACAAAGTAATATTTTCTAAAGTATAAGAATTATTTTTAGGAGCAGAAACAATGACCTCATAAGAAATCGTTCCGCTGCCATATTTATCTACATCGCAGCTTACCTGTTTTTTGGAAAGATTTACATCTGCGTGAGGCGTAAAGGTACCTACATCATCACATTTAGGGTAATTCTTTGAAAACGCAGCTGCCTTGTTATCGATATCATCCTGTCCATAAGTTCCAATATACTTCGAATCTACTTCAACATAATAATTCAGAGTACGGCTTTCACCAGGCTTAAGCTCAGCAATAGACCACTCCATGCCTGTATCATTTTTACGAATAGTTCCGTGCGCTCCGACATTTCCTGTTTCCCACGGATTCTTTCCACTCGGGCTATCAACAATAGTCTTAGAATTACCTGTAATTCCCATATAATCCTTTATAAAATGAGAATTTCTTGTAAAATGATCTCTTACTATAATTTCGGGAATAATTGCTTCATCCTCTTGAGATGCAATAGTTACACTATATTTAAAATATACCCGGTCACCTTCAATTATCATAACAGGAGCAGATTTATTTATAGTCATTTCTCCATATTTTGAAGGCAGATCATCTTCAAAGTTTAAATCAATATTTAATGGATGCAGCTTTAAATGTGTTGGTTTAGAATCGAACAACTTATCCCAGGCGATCTCACCTCTTACGAAGAATGAACCGCTTACAATATCCGTATCCACTTCATCATGTAAATAGCTTTCATAAAATGAAATTAAAACTATACTATCTCTTACTTCAATATCTGCTACCGGCTCTGAACCTGCAACAAGTTTGCCTATTCCATCTGCTTTCAGCCATTCAGGAACGCCTTTGAAGAGCATCTTTCCACCGGCATTTTTCAAATCAGATGCATGTATATTATTGTATGAAATTTTTAATCTATAATCGGCAGATGCAGACAGATCAGAATTATTTGAGTCATCTATTTCTATCCAACCATTTATGCCATCATTATAACTGATCGTGATACTGTCAATATAATTCTTGCCATTTTCTCTGAGATCAATAGCTCCGGATGTATCAAGTGCTACTCCCACAAGATTCTCAGATATTTCAACATGAGCCGCTGGCAGCTCAATATTTTCATAGCTTTCATATTCTGAATCAACAATATCTGATATTTCATCTTCCTGATATTTAACAACAGCTGCTGGCTCTACAGCTCCATGCACTCTATAACAAATATTTTCATGATGGTGGACCTCAGCTGCACATATCATTATACAAGCGCTTTCATTTTCCTGTAAGACATGAAAACAATCTTCATTATGCTGATGAAATACTTCATTACATATAAGCTCGTCTGATTCATTATAACAAGCATCATCATGAATATGTTCCGATTCTTCAAGCGGACAGATCAGATTTTCATTTTCATCAAAGCAAAATGAATCATGTGTATGAGAAACATCGGCTTCAATTTCACTGTTCTCCTCAATTTTACCGATCTCACATATAAGCACTTTTTTTCCAGGCTGCGTACATATCTCATAGCATAAATCAGTGTGAATATGCTCTTCATGAGCGCATATGAGCGTATTTGACATTGAATTTGCAGGAAGAATCAACATATTGACAATTGACAATATTACTATAATAGTAAAAATTAAATTAAATACATATCGAATTTTTTTGCTGCTGTGATTTTGAATTTCATAATCTCTTGGTGTAAAAGAATTATTCATTAGTTTTTCCCCCTAACTTAATTTATATATTTATATTATATCATATATCCAAAG
>CAMWPG010000032.1 GCA_947176075.1 uncultured Ruminococcus sp.
ATTCTTTTTTGGTAGAGATTTCGATATTTCAACCATATTATGACTTCTCCGAAAATTAAGAGTAAATAAAATAACGGGCTGCTGCAAAAAAATATTGCAGCAGCCCGTTACATTTTTTAAATCAGATTAAACGTCCTTTTTCAGCTGATAGTTTTTTCAGCATCCACATCCGCAGTTATTACCGCCGCAATTGTTTGCATTAAAACCATTGTTTCCACAGCCACAGAAGAAGAACAGGAGAATGAGAATGATGATCCACCAGCAACCGTTATTTCCTTCACAACCACACATAATAAATAAGCTCCTTTGTCAAAATTATTTGAAACAAACGTTTTTTTGTCTGTTTCATAGTACATAGTATGCCGCTTTGAAAAATGTGTTCCTGCTTTTGACAAATATTTTAGAGAGTTTGCGGTATACTTCTATAGAAGAATTTTCTCACGAAAGGAAAGCTGCTTATGAATTATAGTGATAATTTTACTGGAAAGGCTATACTTGCTTTAAAAGAAGCTATCAGCATCGCTGAAGAAATGGGGCATACTTATATAGGAAGTGAGCATCTGCTTCTGGGAATTCTTGAAGAGGGAAGCAATGCCGCTTCAGCTATTTTATGTGCTCAGCATATAAATACTCAGCGTGTAAGAAGCTTAGTGGTAGAACTTGTTGGGTGCGGAATACCATCTCAGGTTTTAGATGATTGTCTTACTCCTGCACTCAGGGATATTATAGAAGATGCAAGATCAAGAGCAAATGATGCCGGCAGAAATCTTGCAGGTACAGAGCATCTTTTAAGTGCCATACTTCATTCCCCATGCTGCACAGCTGTAGCTATTTTAAAAAGACTCGGAGCAAACCTGAATCAGTTGGTTTGTTCATGCGGAGACGAACACAGCTTTGGAATAAGAATTGAAAGACATAAATCTGGTAATATTAATAGAAAAAATCTGCCCAATTTGTTTCAATTCGGAAAGCTTATGACAGATCCTTCATCAGAATGCAGATATGATCCACTTATAGGCCGAGAAGAAGAAATTGAAAGGCTTATTCAGATTTTATGTCGCCGAACTAAAAATAATCCATGTCTTATCGGTGATGCCGGAGTAGGAAAGACTGCTTTGGTAGAAGGTGTTGCCATGAAAATAATGCAAGGTGATGTTCCGGATGCAATTGCAGATCAGAATATATTTTCTCTTGATCTTACGGCATTGCTTTCAGGAGCTAAGTATAGGGGAGATTTTGAAGAACGTTTGAAGCATTGTCTTCAGGAAGCATCAAACAGCGGCGATATAATTTTATTTATAGATGAGCTTCATACTATTGTTGGTGCAGGCGCTGCAGAAGGAGCTATTGATGCTGCAAATATTTTAAAACCTCAATTGGCAAGGGGAGATATAAAAATCATAGGAGCAACTACTACCGATGAATTTCATCGTTTTATAGAAAAGGACAGTGCCCTCGAAAGACGTTTTCAGCCAGTAAGAATTGCAGAACCCGATGAAACAATATGCATGACGATACTTTGTGGTCTTAGAAAAACATATGAATGTTTCCACGGAGTTGAAATAGATGATGATGTCCTTAGAGCTGCAATAGATTATTCTGTTAGATATATTCATGACAGAAGTCTTCCGGATAAGGCGATAGATCTGCTGGATGAGGCTTGTTCACGCACTAGAATCAGAAATAACGGAGGAGGCAGCAGGGATAAAAAAGTAATGAGATCAGATGTTGCAGCAGTTGTTTCTGTAAGAACGGGTATACCGGCAGATAAAATAAGCGAAGAGCAGAAAAAACGTCTCATTACACTTTCTCAGGAACTCAAAAAGCAGGTTATAGGTCATGATGACGCAATTGACCGATTGAGTGCAGCGCTTATAAGAGCGAGAACTGGACTTGGCGATTCCCAGCGTCCTATAGGATGTTTTTTATTTACTGGACCATCCGGTGTCGGAAAAACTGCACTTGCCAAAGCTCTTGCGGAACATTTGTTTGATGATAAGAACAGCTTTATTCGTTTCGATATGTCAGAGTATATGGAAAAACATTCAGTATCAAAGCTTATCGGTGCTCCTCCCGGATATGTTGGATTTGAAGATGGCGGAAGAATGTGTGAGCTTGTAAGAAGCCATCCGTACAGTGTTATTTTATTTGATGAGATAGAAAAGGCACATCCTGATATAACTCACATTCTTTTGCAGATTATGGATGATGGTATGCTTACCGATTCAAGCGGAAGAAAGATAGATTTTACAAATACACTTCTCATTTTGACCTCAAATGCCGGAGCAGCAGAAATGTCAAAAGGAAATTCTCTGGGATTTGAGTCTGGAAATGATATGTCAGGTACTCTTACGTCAAAGCAGACGAATGCTCTCAGACAATATTTTGCTCCTGAATTTCTTGGCAGACTTGATGCAATTATCCCATTTTCCAGATTAAGCATAGAAAATCTTGAAGTCATAGCTGATAAACTGCTGTGCGAGCTTAAAAAAAGAATGGAAAAACTTGAGATAAGTATGGATTTTACATCAGAAGCAGTAAGTCATCTGGCAAATGCTCCTGAAACTAAGCTTTATGGTGCCCGACCTATGAAGCATTATCTTACGGAACACGTTGAAAATAAAATAGCAGAAAAGCTTTTGCAGCAGGAGATAACTCCGGGAGATTGTATTAAACTCACGGCAGATAAAAGCGGATTTCTTATACCAAATAAGGCTATGATTTAAAAGAATTAAAAGGATATCATTTCCACTAATATCGTTACTATCATGTGATATAATATCATTGCGGAAGGGAATATGATCTTCCGCTGAAAAGAACATCTACGAATATCAAAAATATTGTAACGTAAAAAGGAGAATGTATCATGAAGGGCACATTTACTCAGAAGGGCAAGGAAGCAATGGAAAGATTTAAGATGGAATCTGCAAGTGAAATGGGTGTAAACCTGAAGCAGGGATACAATGGAGATCTTACTGCAAGAGAAGCAGGTTCTGTAGGCGGACGTATGGTTCAGAAAATGATCGAAGCCTACAAGAATCAGTAAGCTTTTAGATATAATTTATCGTAATATATGAATGATCGCTGCCTGTACTGAAAAAATAGGCAGCGATTTTTCATAATTGTCATTAAGAACTTGTTCTAAGACAATACTGCACAAACTATTTTTGGTGTTGCCTAAAAATATTCAAGTTATCCAGATGTCGAATGTTGTCGATAAAAACTTGTTGACATTATTGCAAGTGTGTGGTATACTAAAATAGCGGTGATGAACCGCAAAAATTTATATATTCACCTGCAGTAACGCCCATTTTGATTAATGGGCGTTACACTTTTATATTAAGCTTTATATCGGTGAAATATTGCTTTATTTAAAAATATATTGCTTATTTATCAAAAATTCATCGAAAAGTTTTTTTTGTGCGATTGACAAGCAATCTTAAATTGTATAAAATAGAATGTGATATTATACATATCGGGAGGATATTTTAATGAATATTGTTGTTGCACAGTCAGGCGGTCCGACATGCGCTATAAATGCATCTTTGCTCGGAGTTTTTCGTGAAGCTATGAAAATTCAGGAGATAGATGCTATTTTTGGTTCGATCAATGGAATTGAAGGCGTAATAGATGACAGACTCATTGATTTGAAAACTATGTTCAGGACTGATAATGATATGGAGCTGCTAAGACAGACTCCGTCAACAGTTCTCGGTTCTTGCAGATATAAGCTGCCGGAAAGTGATAAGGATGATACCGCTTATAAAAAAATCGTACAGTGTTTTGTCCGCAGACAGATAGGAGCTTTTTTCTATATAGGCGGAAATGATTCTATGGATACGGTCATGAAGCTTTCTGCATATGTGGCAGAAAAAGGAATTGATGTAAAGATAATCGGTATTCCTAAAACAATCGACAATGATCTTTGCATAACAGACCATACACCCGGATTTGGTTCAGCGGCAAAATATGTAGCCGTCACCATGCAGGAAATCATACGTGACAGTGCGGTATACAGTATACCGTCTGTAACCATAGTTGAGGTAATGGGCAGACATGCCGGCTGGCTTACAGCCTCAAGTGCGATCCTTCATGCGAATAATCAAGCTGCACCTCATCTTATATATGTTCCTGAACGTTCAATGACATTAGAACATTTTTTTGATGATTTGAGGTGTCAGATGGCAAAACATCAGGCTGTCGTTGTTGCTGTATCAGAGGGCATTAAGGTTAAAGAAGCAGATACTCAGCAGTATCAATCAGGAATCACTGATAATTTTGGACATAAGTATCTTTCCGGCATAGGAAAATTTCTTGAACAGGCTGTACGTAAGGAGTTTGGCTGCAAAGTCCGGTCTATCGAACTTAATGTTATGCAGCGTTGTTCTTCTCACATTAGCTCAGCTACTGATATACGTGAGGCTGAGGAAATCGGTGCAGCAGGAGTACGCTGCGCATTGAGCGGAGAGACGGGCAAGGTCATGGTTTTTAGAAGAATTCGAAATGAGCCTTATACTATAATAATCGAACCGGCTCCAGCTGAATCTATTGCAAACAGAGAAAAATACCTTCCATCAGCTTTTATAAATGAAACAGGCAATAATATTACCGAGGAGGCTTATTCGTATTTTATGCCTCTTATTCAGGGCGAACCTAATATTATTATGAAGAATGGTATACCTGAACATTTTCTTATCCGAGATGATATTTTAAGATAATTTTTGTATGAATATGCTCTAAATATTAGCGTTTGACAATGCTTTATAATCATGTTATAATATAAGTCAGGTCAGTGAATATTTGAGATGCTTTTGACGATTTTCAGGAGGTGTAATTGTAATGCTTACATTTGAGAAGGTACAGACTAATGCAGACGTAACAGAATGTGCAAGGCTTGCAGCCGAAATATGGAATCAGCATTTTATTTCAATTCTATCTCAGGAACAGATAGATTATATGGTCAGCAAGTTTCAGTCTGAAAGAGCTTTACATGAGCAGATCGAAAACGAAGGATATACATATTATTTCTTTGTTGCAGATGGACATCGTGTTGGATATTTTGGTATATGTCCAAAGGATGACAACACTATGTTCCTTTCTAAGATATACATAAAAAAAGCATACCGTGGAAACGGCTATGCGACAAAGGGCTTTGAATATATAAAAGAGCAGGCGAAAAAGCATGGGTGTTTTAAGGTGTGGCTGACTGTGAATCGCTATAACGATAGTTCTATCGCAGTTTATGAGCATTGGGGAATGAATCGTGACGGCGTTCGAACAGCAGAGATCGGTGATGGATTCATAATGGACGACTATGTATATAGTTTTCCTATAAAATAGATTTTATATATAAAGCTAAAACGGCAGCTCTTAGTGGCAGCCGTTTTTTACATATAAGATTGTGAAAAAAATATCAATCGCATATTTTTACCTTTATTTTATACATTTATAACTAAAAAAAATATGAAATTATATATTTTGCGCAAAATTACTTGCAAAGAATAAAGGTTTTGTGGTATAATATTAAGTGGCGTATTGTACGTTAAGCTCTGTTCTTTAAAAAAGCAGCTTTCAGGTTCAGGCTTGCTGAAAGTACAGACGTCTATGTGAAAATTCGAAATTCACATAGATTCACATAGAGCCATTCAAAGGTAGCAATGCTGCGGACAAGCAGCTGTAAGCAGACTTTTTTGGCCGTGGTTCGTAGTATGTATGCAGGCATCATGGAACTGACATAATATAAGTAAAGAAAGTAGGTTTTAGAAGATGGAATATCGTATTGAACACGACTCCATGGGTGAGGTAAAAGTACCAGCTGATAAGTATTGGGCAGCGCAGACAGAGCGCAGCCATGAAAACTTTCTTATCGGTGTTGGTATTGAAACCATGCCAAGAGAAATCACACATGCATTCGGCATTCTTAAAAAGGCTGCTGCAATGGCAAATAACAAATTAAAATCTGAAAAAATGACTGATGAGAAGCTCGCAGCTATTTCTGCTGCCTGTGACGAAGTTATTTCCGGTTCTCTTAACGATCATTTTCCACTGGTTGTTTGGCAGACAGGAAGCGGCACTCAGTCTAACATGAATGCAAACGAGGTAATTGCTAATCGAGGCAATGAGATAGCAGGGGCTAAGCTTCTTCATCCGAATGATGATGTAAACATGAGCCAATCCTCAAATGACACATTCCCGACAGCTATGCACATTTCTGCTGTTATAGCTATTGAAGATAAAGTCTTCCCGGCTGTTGATATTCTGATAGATACTTTCAAACGCCTTGAAAAGGAAAATGAAGGCATTGTAAAGAGTGGACGTACACATCTGCAGGATGCTACACCTATTTCCTTTACTCAGGAAATCAGCGGATGGAGAAGCTCTCTTGAACGTGATAAGGAAATGCTTGCATCAGCTTTACCTTATCTTAAGACACTTGCACTTGGCGGTACGGCCGTTGGTACAGGTCTTAATACTCCTAAGGGCTTCGATGTTGCAGTAGCAGAGGCAGTATCCGAGCTTACAGGAAAGACCTTTGTAACTGCAAGTAATAAATTTCACGCACTCACCAGCAAAGACGAGCTGGTTTATGCGCACGGCGCACTCAAGGCACTTGCTGCTGATATGATGAAGATAGCAAACGATGTTCGCTGGCTTGCAAGCGGTCCGAGAGATGGTCTGGGCGAAATATTCATTCCAGAAAATGAACCGGGTTCATCTATCATGCCGGGTAAGGTAAATCCTACTCAGTGTGAGGCTGTAACGATGGTTGCAGTTCAGGTCATGGGCAATGATGTTGCAGTAGGTATGGCTGCTTCTCAGGGCAATTTTGAACTGAATGTATTCATGCCGGTGTGTATTTACAATTTTCTCCAGTCCGCAAGACTTCTTGCAGAGTCTATTATTTCATTTAATAAAAATTGCGCCGTAGGCATTCGTGCAAATAAGGAGAAGATGCATCATAATCTGCATAATTCTCTTATGCTTGTAACAGCACTGAATCCTTATATCGGATATGAAAATGCTGCTAAGACAGCTAAGAAAGCATATAAGGACAATATCTCTCTGAAGGAAGCTTGCGTAGAGCTTGGATTTCTGACGGAAGAACGCTTTGATGAGGTTTTTCATCCAGAGCAGATGATATAAGTCAGATGCTGGCATAAATTTAATGAAAGGTAGTTTTGCTATGACATTCAGTTATTTTCCCGGCTGTACCCTAAAAACAAAGGCCAAGGAACTTGACCGGTATGCTCGCATCAGTGCAGAAGCTCTTGGCTTCACACTGGAGGAAATTCCGGACTGGCAGTGCTGCGGTGGTGTTTATCCTATGGCAAAGAACGAGATTGCTTCAAAGCTTTCTTCGGTTCGTGCCCTTGCATCTGCAAAATCAAAGGGTCAGGCGCTGGTAACACTTTGCTCCGCTTGCCATAATGTGATAAAGCAAGTAAACAATGATATGAAGACCGACAGTAATATAGTACTGAAGGCTAATAATTATCTGAAGCTTGATGAGCCTTATCAAGGCGAGGCAGAGGTTCTCCATTATCTTGAGGTTCTTCGTGATAAGATAGGTTTTGATAATATCAAGGCTGCTGTAAAGAATCCTCTAACCGGAAAGAAGATCGCTGCATATTACGGTTGCCTATTGCTTCGTCCTGGCAAGGTAATGCAGATGGATAATCCAGAAAATCCTAAGATTCTTGAAGATTTCATAAGAGCTATCGGTGCAGAGCCTGTACTCTATCCGCAGAGAAATGAATGCTGCGGCGGATATATGACTCTTGAAGATAAATCCGCTGCACAGAACCGCAGCAGAACAGTTATGGACAGTGCCGCAGAATACGGTGCAGAAATGGTTATCACTGCTTGTCCGCTGTGTCTGTATAACCTCAAAAAGAACAGCGGCAGCGAAGTTCCGGTAGTATACTTTACCGAGCTTCTTGCTCAGGCACTGGGTCTTGAATAAGGAGGAGCAAATATGGCAGATTTAAAAGAACAGGTTCTAACTACAAGCGGCGTTAATCCGCTTAAATGTATGCGTTGCGGCAAGTGCTCAGGTACTTGTCCTTCATATGATTCAATGGAATATCATCCTCACCAGTTTGTATATATGGTTGAAAAGGGTGACATTGAAACATTAATGAAGTCAGAATCCATTTATAAGTGTCTCTCATGTTTTGCCTGTATTGAACGCTGCCCACGCAGTGTTGAACCGGCAAAGCTTGTGGAAGCAGTCAGACTTACTGTTATCCGCCAGCAGGGACAAAATCACCTGAAACCGCATCAGATTCCTGCTATGCTCGATGAAGAGCTTCCACAGCAGGCTATTGTAAGCGCATTCAGAAAGTACAGCAAATAAGGAGGCATAAGCGATGCGTAGAATTGGTGTTTTCGTATGCCACTGCGGTACTAATATTGCGGGTACTGTTGATGTAAAGGCAGTTGCAGAAACTCTTGGTAAAGAGCCGGCAGTTGTTTTCTCAACAGATTATCCCTATATGTGTTCAGAGGCAGGCCAAAACATAATCAAGGAAGCGATCAAGGAACATAAGCTGGAAGGCGTTGTTGTATGTTCATGTTCACCGAGAATGCACGAAGCTACATTCCGTAAGACAGTACAGGCAGCAGGTCTTAACCCCTATCTGCTTGAGGTCGCAAATATCCGTGAGCAGTGTTCATGGATTCATAAAGATAAAACAGAGGGCACAGCTAAGGCTATCGTTCTTGGACGTGCAGCTATTGCAAAAGTTCAGCTCAATACTCCTCTGATCGCAGGTGAAAGTCCTGTTGTAAAACGTGCCCTCGTAATCGGCGGCGGTATTGCCGGTATTCAAACAGCTCTGGATATTGCAGACGCAGGCTATGAGGTTGATATAGTTGAAAAACAGCCTACTATTGGCGGTAAGATGACGCAGATCGATAAGACATTCCCCACACTGGACTGTTCTTCGTGTATTCTTACTCCTAAGATGGTTGACTGCGCTCAGAATGAAAAAATCACAATTTATTCTTATAGTGAAGTTGAAGCTGTTACAGGTTTCGTTGGTAATTTCTCTGTTAAGATTCGTCGCAAGGCAAGATATGTTGATGAGACAAAGTGTACAGGATGCGGCGTATGTACTGAAAAGTGTCCTGTTAAGAATGTTCCAAACGAGTACAATCTTGGTATGGATAATCGTCATGCAGCATATATCCCGTTTGCTCAGGCTATTCCGAATGTAGCTGTTATCGATGCTGCTCACTGTAACAAATTTAAGACAGGCAAGTGCGGTCTTTGCCAGAAGCTTTGTTCCGCAGGTGCTATAAACTATGAACAGGAAGATACTATTATTGAGGAAAAGTACGGCGCAATTGTAGCTGCTACAGGCTACAATCCTATCTCTGTAGATAAGTATGATGAATTTGCTTATTCTCAGAGCAAGGATGTTGTTACATCTCTTGAATTTGAGAGAATTCTCAAGGCTGACGGTCCTACAGAGGGTCATCTCCAGAGAATGTCCGACGGCAAGCAGCCTAAGACTATTGTATTTATACAGTGTGTAGGCAGCCGTGATACGTCTGGCTGTGGTAAAGAATACTGCTCCAAGATTTGCTGTATGTATACTGCTAAGCACGCTATGTACTGTCGTGAAAAATATCCGGATACTGAAGTATATGTATTCTATATCGATGTTCGTACTCCGGGCAAGAACTATGACGAGTTTTATCGTCGTGCTGTTGAACAGTATGGCGTACATTATATAAAGGGTATGGTTGGCAAAGTTTCTCCAAAGGCTGACGGCACACTTCACGTTCAGGCATCTGATCTTATTTCCAATGAGCAGCTCCACATCAGTGCTGACATGGTCGTACTGGCAGCTGCAATCGAGCCAGATAAGAGTGCACGTCCTCTGGCAACAATGTTGACTGCAAGCATGGATACAAATGACTTTTTCACAGAAGCTCACGCTAAGCTGCGTCCTGTTGAGTCTCCTACAGCCGGCGTATTCCTTTCAGGCGTATGTCAGGGACCTAAGGATATTCCTGAGACTGTTGCTCAGGCAGGTGCTGCTGCATCTAAGGTTATTGGTCTCCTTGCTAAGAATAAGCTTTCCTGCAACCCTTGCGTATCTCAGTCCAATGAAGCTATGTGTAACGGTTGCTCAACTTGTGCAAATGTTTGCCCATATGGTGCTATTACATATGAGGATAAGGATTTCAGCCGCAGAAAGGACGGTTCAATGATTCGTCGCGTAGCTGTGGTTAATGAAGCTGTTTGTCAGGGCTGCGGTGCTTGTACTGTTGCCTGTCCGTCTGGTGCGATGGATCTTAAAGGCTTCTCAACCAGTCAAATTATGGCGGAGGTAGACGCAATATGCAAATAAATAATGAATTTAAGCCTAAAATCGTTGCGTTTTGCTGCAACTGGTGTTCTTATGCAGGTGCTGACCTTGCCGGTACAAACCGTGCAAATTATCCGGCTGATGTAAAAATCATCCGTGTTCCATGTTCCTGCCGTGTAAATCCAATGTTTATTCTGCGTGCTTTTCAAAGAGGCGCTGACGGTGTTATCCTCTGTGGATGCCATCCGGGTGACTGTCACTACACAACAGGCAACTACTATGCACGCAGAAGAATGACTATGCTGTTCTCTATGCTGAGCTATCTCGGTATCGAGAAAGAGCGTACCCGCGTTGAATGGGTATCCGCCGCGGAAGGTGCTAAGTTTGCTGCAACTATGAATGAGTTCGTAGAAACTATCACTAATCTTGGCGAAAATAAGAGATTGGAGGATCTGAGATGCAAGAAGTAATGGTAAAGAGAGCCTCCGAGCTTATGAAAGATGGTACTGTTTCAAGAGTTCTGGGCTGGAAAAACGGTGAGTTCGTTTATGATCCGACTCCGGCTGTATTCGAGTCAGCAGAAGCGCTCAGTGCATTTGTATATAATGACTTCTGCGCAAGCAATCTTTCTAAATATTTGATTGCTCTTTCAAAGAAGAATGGAAAGACTCTGGTATTTCTTAAACCCTGCGATTCTTATAGCTTCAATCAACTGCTCACAGAACATCGTATTGATCGTGAAAAGATTTACATAATTGGTCTTGAGTGCAGCGGTAAAGTTGACGAGGCTAAGCTCAGAGAAGCTGGCTGTGAAGGTATCCTCAGTGTTAAAACAGAGGGAGAAGATATTGTCGTAGATACACTATACGGTGAAAAGACTCTTCCTAAAGCTGATTGCCTTGGTGAGAGATGTATTACTTGCAAGAGCCGTAAGGTTGTTGCTTTCGATGAAATGATCGGCGAAAATGGTGAAGTTAATTCTGAATGCGGAAGATTTGATCAGGTTGCAGCTCTTGAAGCTATGACTCCTGATGAACGTTATGAATTCTGGAGAGGTGAACTTTCTCGTTGTATCAGATGCAATGCCTGTCGCAATATATGTCCGGCTTGCAGCTGCGAAAATTGTGTATTTGATAACCCGAAATCAGGTATTTCTCAGAAAGCTGCTGCTGATACATTTGAGGAGAATATGTTCCACATCATTCGTGCATTCCATGTAGCAGGCAGATGTACCGACTGCGGTGAATGTTCAAGAGTATGTCCTCAGCAGATTCCGCTGCATCTTTTGAATAGAAAGTTCATAAAGGATATGAACGAGTGCTATGGTGAATATCAGGCTGGAGCAGAAGCTGGAAGCCGTGCTCCTTTGGTAAATTATACACTTGACGATTGTGAGCCAAGTGTTGTATATGAAAGAGAGGCGAGCAAGTAATGAAAAAGATTTCAATCGACAGATTAAATGAACTTTTTGCTGCAATTGCCGCTTCTAAGGCTCTATATATGCCTGTGGATGACGGTAAGAATGGTGCAAAGTATTCTAAGTGGTCAGAAGGAACAGAATATTCCAAGGCTGCTAATACAAAGCGCAGTGCCAAGGATTTCTTCTTCCCACAGGTAGAAGATATGGCAGAATTCAACGTAAACGGCAAGGAAATTGAGATCATTGATACAAGAGAAGAGTGTGAGGAATTTGTAGTATTCGGCGTTCGTGCTTGTGATGCAAAGAGCTTTGAGATCCTTGACAGCGTATATCTTGTTGATCCGGTAGACAGCTACTATGCAAGCAGACGTGAGCATGGTATTATCATGACAATGGCTTGCAATAAGCCTACAGATACTTGCTTCTGTTCTGCTTTCGGCATTGATGCTTCAAATCCTATGGGTGATATTTCCTGTTGGATGAATGACAGTGATCTGTTGCTCTCTGCTAATACAGAAAAAGGTCAAGCACTTCTTGATTCTATAAATATTCTTGATGAAGCTGATGATAATGCAGCTGATGATACAAAAGCTGCTATCAAGGCTATTCTTGAAAAGCTTCCTCTTTTCGGTCTTTCTACAGAGGGTATGAAGGGTAAGACTCTTATGGAAGTATTTAACTCAGATAAATGGGCAGAACTTTCTGAGTCCTGTCTGGGCTGCGGTACTTGTACTTTCGTATGCCCTACTTGTCAGTGCTATGATATTCGTGACTATGATACAGGTCATGGCGTTATGCGTTATCGCTGCTGGGATAGCTGTATGTATTCTGATTTCACACTTTGTGCCCACGGTAATACAAGAACAACTCAGCTTCAGCGCTTCCGTCAGAGATTCATGCATAAGCTGGTATATTATCCGGAGAATAACGGTGGCGTATTCGGCTGTGTAGGCTGCGGCCGCTGCCTGAGAAGCTGCCCGATCTCCATGAACATCGTTAAAGTTATGAAGACACTGGAGGGCTGAAGATGAGGGAAGAAACTTTAATTCCGAAGGTTGGTGTCGTAACTGACATCAGACAGGATACACCTGACGTTAAGACTTTCCGTGTAGTCGGACTTGACGGTAAAAAGGTATTTGAGCATATTCCGGGACAGTGTGCTATGCTCTCCGTTCCGGGCGTCGGCGAGGGTATGTTCTCCATTACATCTTCTCCGACTAATACTGAATTTATGGAATTCAGTATCAAGAAGTGCGGCTGTTTGACAAGCTGGCTTCACATGATGGAAGTTGGTCAGCAGATCACTATACGTGGACCATACGGCAATGGCTTTCCTGTTGAAAGCGCTTTGAAGGGCAAAGATCTGCTCTTTATTGCCGGTGGTATTGGCTTGGCTCCGCTGCGTTCAGTAATCAATTATGTACGTGACAAGAAAGAAAATTATGGTTCTGTACATATAATCTATGGATCACGTTCTATGGATGATCTTGTTGACTATAAGGAAATCATCGATGAATGGTGCAATGATGCAGGAGTAAAGGTTGATCTTACTATCGATCGTCCGCAAGAAGGCTGGGATGGACACGTAGGATTTATTCCAAGCTTTGTTGAAGAACTAAGTCCCGATCTTTCAAGAACTGTACTTATCTGCGGACCTCCGATCATGATCAAGTTTACACTTGACGGACTGAAAAAACTTGGATTTGAAGAATCTCAGGTTTACACTACAATGGAACTTCGTATGAAGTGCGCTATTGGTAAATGTGGACGCTGCAATATCGGCAACAAATATGTTTGCAAGGATGGTCCTGTATTCCGGTTCGATCAGCTCGCCGAGCTGCCGGATGAATATTAATGGTAAAGGAGAATTATCATGGAACAGATGGTTAATGTTTTCATTATGGGAAAGAAGTACGAGGTACCGGCTTCTCTTACCATTATGAAGGCTTTTGAATATGCTGGCTACAAGTTGGTAAGAGGCTGTGGATGTCGTAACGGTTTCTGTGGTGCGTGTGCTACTGTTTACAGAATACCAGGTGACAGAGAGCTTAAGGTATGTCTGGCTTGCTCCACAAAAGTTGAAGAGGGTATGACTCTCACACAGCTGCCTTTCTATCCTCTTATCAAGGAAATTTATGATATTGAGGAAGTAAAGCCTACTGAACAGATTATGATGCAGCTTTATCCTGAAATCTACTCTTGTATCGGTTGTAATTCCTGTACAAATGCCTGTACTCAGGAGCTGAACGTTATGCAGTATATAGCATACGCTCAGAGAGGCGAATATGAAAAGTGTGCAGAGGAGTCATTTGACTGTGTAATGTGCGGATGCTGCTCTTCACGTTGTCCTGCTGGTATTTCACATCCACAGGTTGCTATGCTGGCAAGAAGACTTAACGGTAAATACATAGCTCCAGATTGCAAGCATCTTAATGAGCGTGTAGAAGAAATCGCAAACGGTCAGTGCGAAGATGCTATCAGAGCAATGATGGCTCTTGACGATGCTGCTGTACGTGAAAAGTACAACACTCGTGATATTGAGAAGTAAGGGGGAAGCTCAGATGTATACACAGGAAATGCTGGAATCTATAAAGAAGGTTGAAGCTGCAAGAGAAGCAAATGCAGCTATGGAACCGAGAAGAATGACTGCTGAAGAGAAGGATGAGCTTCTCAAAACATATCATCCGGACTATCGTAAGGATCAGTTTGGAACTATAGAAGTTGGACCTAACAAGGGTCAGGCTGCTCCTTTGGAGCTTATTGATATTCTGGAAGGTCAGAGCAGCCTTCTGGGCAACAAACCGGATCTTTCATGTCCGGATTATGAAACTGATGTTCTGATAATTGGCGGCGGTGGCGCTGGCTGTTCTGCTGCTATTGAAGCAGATAATGCTGGTCAGCGAGTTATGATCGTTACAAAGCTGAGAGTTGGCGATGCTAATACAATGATGGCTGAGGGCGGTATTCAGGCAGCTGACAAGCCAAACGATAGCCCGGCACAGCACTTCCTCGATGCATTCGGAGGTGGTCACTTTGCAGCTAAGAAAGAGCTCGTATACAAGTTGGTAACAGATGCTCCTTATTGTATCAAGTGGCTTAGTGAAATGGGCGTTGAGTTTGATAAAACTGCTGATGGTGATATGGTAACTACTCACGGCGGTGGTACATCCAGAAAGAGAATGCACGCTGCTAAGGACTATTCTGGTGCAGAGATCATGAGAACTCTTCGTGATGAAGTTCTTAACCGTAAAATTCCGGTAGTAGATTTCACTTCTGCTGTTGAGCTTATCAAGGACGACAAGGGTCAGTGTGCAGGTGCTGTACTGAAAAACATGGAAACAGGTGAAATTCTGATTGCTAAGGCAAAGACAACAATCCTTGCTACAGGCGGTGCAGGAAGAATGCACTATCAGGGATTCCCTACATCTAACCACTATGGTGCAACAGCGGACGGTCTGGTTCTGGCGTACAGAGCTGGTGCTAAACTTTTATATCAGGATACACTTCAGTATCATCCAACAGGCGCAGCATTCCCAGAGCAGATCTTCGGCGCACTTGTTACTGAAAAGGTACGTTCTCTTGGTGCAAAGCTTGTTAATGTAAACGGTGAAGTATTCATGCATCCACTGGAAACAAGAGACGTTGCAGCTGCATCTATCATTCGTGAATGCAACAGAGGCAATGAAGTAAAGACTCCAGAGGGTCAGGGCGTATGGCTTGATACACCTATGATTGAACTGAAGAACGGCGAGGGTACCATCGAAAAGAGAATTCCTGCTATGATGAGAATGTTCGGCAAGTATGGCATTGACATTCGTAAGCAGCCGATCATAGTATATCCTACACTGCACTATCAGAACGGCGGCGTAGATGTTGATGATACAAGTGAAACATGCGTACCAAACTTATTTGTTGCAGGCGAAGCTGCTGGCGGTGTACACGGCAGAAACAGACTTATGGGCAATTCACTGCTTGATGTTATCGTATTTGGTAGAAATGCTGGTATATATGCAGCTAAGAAAGCAGCTGATGTAACAATTGGCGATATGAATCTTGATCATGTTGACGCATTTGAGAAGCTAAAGGAAGAAGCAGGAGTTAAGAATGATAAAATTTCTCCGATCCTTCTGCCTGATTATACTCGTAAGGCTTAATTTCTAATAAATTTCACATACCAAAAGGACTGATGTAATATTATGCATCAGCCCTTTTCTTTATGATACCATAAAATTCAAAAATATTATATTATATACTTGACAATATAGTCGCTGTATTATATAATATTTTTAAATAACAAAAGTATGTTTTTAATAGATATTGGAGGTATAAAAATGGGAAAAAAACTTATAAACCTAAAGGCCTTACTTACAGCAGAAGCTTTAGGAATT
>CAMWPG010000033.1 GCA_947176075.1 uncultured Ruminococcus sp.
AATAGAAAAAGCACCCTGTGAAAGGTGCTTTAATTTATTATAAAAATTCAATTCTTTCAATTTCGTCTTCTGTCAACGTTTCGTATTTGCCTTCGTCAGTAAGAAATAAAATTCCTTCAATGTCTTGACCATCTCCTTCTGACGCATCGCAAATGCATTGTCCTTCTCCAGTAAGAATAGTGCCATCTTTACATATTATTTTTGCTTTTCTGTACTCAAGCAAATCAATTTTTCTCATTTCCCATTTCATAGTTTTTTTCCCTTTCCTTTATCGGAAAAATGTGCGCTCCATTCTTTACATATTTTATTTGTACCATTCGTGTCTTTATATATTTTTCTTGTTTTCTATCGAATGTTACGCCAATTTCAAACGGAAGCACAACATATTCATCTACACATTTGTTTCCCTTTTTAGCATCATATATGCCTGTTCCGCCATACTTATCCACAATTTCTTGTGGATCAATAAAATTAAACAATCTGCTTTTAGGAGTTTGCTTACCGTTAGATTGCATAGCTTGTTTCACTTGATTTTTCCATGCTTTACTACTTTGATGTTTTTGCTGCTGAGATTGTTCTATTGCTGTGTTTACATATCCTTTATTAAGTGCGTTTTTAAAATTCTCTATATCTATTTTACCATCTTCATCAACGGTTGTCAACCAATTGATAAGAGAATTCTTTTTATTCGCCCATACAGCTTTTTGAGCCTGAGAACGACCGAAGCCGATTTCCTGTTCACGGAATTTGTCTCTATCCTGACCAGTAGCAGCGCAAAATTCCTGCAATTTCTTCTCGGCAGCTTTCAGCTTTACAGCTGACTTTTGATATTGCGCTGAAAAATATGTCTTAGATTCTGTACTGTCAGCATTATCCATAAGCTCCTGATCAGCGATGCAGCGCCTTTTCAGCTTACGTATATTTTGTTCAGCTCTGCGCTGTATCTGATTTATTTCATACTTTGTATGCAGCTCGCCGTTCCACTCTATATTCCTTGCATTCATTTCTTCAAGCTGCTCGGGAGTATGATTTGGAGTGCTAATGCCCTCAATATATGGATACCATTCATGATGACAATTCCAGCCTTTAAATCCAGCTCCTGTACCATAACCGATATCGGAAAGAGATAACACTTCCAGACCATCAATAATGCGCCCTGCATTCTTTCCGGAAAGGCTTACAAGCTTACCCTGCCATTCGGCATGATCAGGTCTTGCACCACTATGAGCTGTGATCTCCATAAGATCGCAGCCCATGTCCTCGGCATTCATCCTGCTTATTTCTCCGCAGGTCTGACTAAGCCCTGTAAGAACGCTGCGGCGGACAGCTACAGATAATCTGTCTCTGTGACCACTGTCATAGAATATGAGCTGTAATCCTTTTTCAGCAGCACTGCGAACTGCTTGCGATATTGCTTCCTGATATGAAAATGCACCGGATGAAACTTTCATGTAAGCTTCGTTGCAGACTTCTATATACTCTCTTTGTCCGGCAGAAGCTGTTGTTCTTGTAAGATTATCAAGATTTCCAAGGGTATTGCGGTATCCTGCTTCAAGCGCTTGTATCATACTGTCTGAAAGCTTTATGCTTGCGGATCCAAGTCCTGCTTTAAGTAAAATTTCATTATCTGCTTGGACAGTTTCAACTCCTGCATCTTCAAATATGTGCTTTACTTCGCTTTGAACAGTACCGGTTATGTCTGATATGGATTTTATGATATCGTTATAAAGCATTCCTGCTTCCTGTAGAACTTCCGCCTGCCACTTTGCCGATTCAGTTATAACACCGGTTTTCATGATACGGCGAATAATATCCTTTAAGATAGCATTCTCAAGATCAGCATACCGCTGCACAATAAGATCAGCGCAGCTTTCGTAATATTCAGGTGAAAGCATCAGGAATCACCATCAAAGAGCTTTGCTGCGTTTGACTTCATGCTATTATCAGGTATCATTGTTCTCGCTTCTTCTACTGAGCAGCCGAAATACCATGATAAAAGCAGTGCCGGATCGTAATATCCTGCCTGAACAAGCAAAAGTCTCCTTTGAAATTCCTTCTCTATATCTTCCAGCACGCCGTCTCCAAAGGTGCAGTTAAGCTCTGCAGCAGGATTAGCTTTTCCAGTATAATAATCCCTGTAATACTGCATAGCATAGAGCAGATTTGAAAGAGATTCCTGTAAGCTCTGCTGTATGTCGCATATTCTTGCAAAGCTACGCTGTTTTGACGACCGTATTTCCTCCGCTGTCTTTTCAACCTCAGATACTTCGGATAATGTGCCGTAGGAAAGACCAACAGCATTCTCAATTCGTCTTAATATCTGATTCAGAGCATTGAATTGAGATGCATCACGTATTTCAGGGGAAAAGGTGTTGAAAAAAGGTTTATCACCTCCGGTTATTTCATGAAGTCTGAACATTCGTTCTCTGCCTTCCGGTAAAACCGGCTTTTGAGTATATGGATTGAACCTGAACAGATCCTCGCTTGCATCAATAGCACGTTCAGAGGATATCAGTTCCCAGAGAATTCGCTCCCACTGCTCGTCTGCATCACGTATGAAATCCATAGCATCAGCATAAGCAGAAACTCCAAGTGGTGACAAAGGATCAATATGGTTTGAGTCAGGCATACGAAATATAGCAAACAATGGTTTGTCTACGTTTTCAAATACCTTTTTAGGCAAAATATCCGACCATGCTGAGACTTCTGATAAACCGCACACCGTACCAAGTGTATCCGGTACTCCGGATCGATAACAATGATTTTCAATAGTGTGTGTGCGTTTTTCTCTGTCATAGTAATGATACTCAAGCCGTGTATAAAAGTTTTTTCCGAGAACAAGCACTTCAGGACAGATAACAGCATCGCAGGAATTATCTGTGAAGTTTACAGGCAAATAATGATTTTGCGGCGAAATATCAACGCTGATGCTATTTTGAACATAATAGGGTTTTAGAAGCATACCGCCTGTAGCGAGCCCGTGATCAAGCTCTCTTCGCAGCAGTCCGATTACTGCACTCATAAATTTGTTAAGCTGATCATCTGTTGTCGATACAGATATTTCAGTCAGAGTAAGACGTTTAAGTTCTCTGGCGATGGTCGCCGGAAGCCGCATAGACCTTACTCTTTTTGTCAGCCATGAAGATTTATCTGTATATGCGTTTTCCCATTCATCCATTGCATCACACATTTTATCGCTGATCATACAAGGTATACCAAGAGCATCGGTGATACCGTTTACATCAATCATTCTACCTCACCACCTCCAATGCCAGATTAGGTTCATTTATGATCTCTCTGAATCTTTTCCTCATCACTGTACGAACGAAATACCTTGTTTCATCCATAGCATGGTCATTCTCTTTGATGACAGCGTCCTTCTGGCTTTTTTCATCCCATCGGTACAATCCGAATTCACGGATGGTATCCTTGCAGCACTCGCAGAATTGCAGCCGTCTGAGCTTCAAAAGTACAGCTGTATCACGTATACCGTCAACAACGCTGTTATCAGCTTTCCATACTCTCAGTTTGCCGTGCCTTCGAATACATTCAATAAATGAAGCAGCGGACGGGTCAACGATCACCGCACGTATAAAGGGGATAAGATTTCCTGCAAGCTTTTCAAGCTCTGTATAATGTTCCTCGTCTGTACGGCTCAAGCCTTTCTTACGTGCATCATAATAATACTCCCTGATCTTCACTGCATAACCATGCGGTGATAAATGCCACAGCCCTATGGCAGTAGGATTGAGTGTGCCATAGTCGCAGCTCAGATAATATTCGCCCTCGCCGATACTTGGTACTTTATCGGGGATAACATGATGCTCCCTTGAAAACATAGGATAAATAATGCCCTCTACAGCTCTCCAAAGTCCTAAAACATATCGCTCATAGAATGCTCCTGTATAAAGCCTTTCATATCTTTGTCTGACTGTTTCAGGCAAAGCGTAATTATCTTCCATCATAAAATGCAGATGCAGTCTGTTTTTCTTTCCTGCACTGCCGTTTACATCATCTATCCAGTCTTTGTAAAACCAGTGTTCCTCACTGCCGTCCGGGTTACAGTTGAACCACATTCGTGAGCCTTTTACAGAACATCTTGCAACTGCCTGATCTACGAAAGACTTTGGCATCAGAGCGACTTCATCCAGCAGAACCCCGGCAAGAGTCATACCCTGAATGAGTGCATAGCTGCTTTCATCCTTACCGCCGAAAAAATAGTATCGGTTATGATGCCCGAGCCAGTCAATGTCCATAGAATTTCTTGAAAGATTGATCTTAGGTTTAACGATTCCTCCGAGCCATTTCTGCATCGGCATTATCACATTACGCTTTAAGCTGTCAATGGTCTTTCCGCAGAACGCAAATGTTTCTCCGTCAAATGTTTTCATACTCCACAAAATAAAACCGATAGACATTGCCATTGTTTTACCGGAACGCACTGAACCATCACAAACAATAGCATCATGATGTTTGTATTCCGGCAGCTCCCACCATAGCATAGCGGTGAGCTGCTTTGGGGAAAAGCTTTCAAACTTCATCGCAGTCCCTCCCTGATTTTTTCAAATAGGTTTGTGACCTCAGCATTGTCTGTTTCCTCTGCTATGCCCGATGCAGCTGACTGTATGATAGATGATATTTTTGTTTCAGAAGAAACAAGGTCGCCGTTTTCGTCCAGAAATGCGGCAAGCTCTGCATGGCGTTTCTTGTATTCCTCAGCAAGTTTCCTGCGCCGCTTAGGATCGGGCTCGTTCAGATATGCACGGCGAAAGGATCCAAGGTCTGTAAAGTCCGCATCCTGCATATCTTTCTTTTTATCCTCGTAAGCCTTTATTCCATCAGCCAGTGCATTGATGCTCTTTTTCTTTTTGCCCATACAAGTCCTCCTTTCAAGGGCAGTAAAAACAGGGGCGTAAATGCCCCTGTAAGCCGCTTAATGATTTTATGTAATATTTGCCGTGAGATTTTCTTTAAACATTCCTACGGCGATTTAAACACATTTTAAACGGTTATGCTTCGCCATTCGGAATTGCGATCTAAAAAATAAAACGCAAACCGTTTTGATCTATGCCATATCAGCCTTCACAAAGGGACGGATCAACCTATGTTCCTGCTGATACTGATTTGTATAAATGCGATTTAAATGCTGATCACCGGAAGCGCTATCTTGTACTCTCTGCCGCATATGGGAACTCGTATTTTTGCACGCCGCTGTCTTAGATCTATACTGACAATGCTTTTGCTGTACTCTCTGAGTATGCCGGAAAGTATCATGCAGTCATCGTTTGCGGTTTTGTATACACGAGATGCTGCAATAGGCTTTCCATGATTCCAAAGCCAGTATATATATTGCTCCTCATGCTGTGCGATCGGTATAGGATTTTTTCCGTTTTTGAGAAATCCCACTACGCCTTCCGCACTGCATATATCATAGTATTTTTCATCAGTCAGCGGTTTACTGTATGGATGCTCAAGAAAAAGGTATCCCGGAAATACGGGTTCTGTTTTTTCAGTCCATTCGCCGTTCTTACGGATAAACATTATTCGCTGCGGACAACGTACAAAATATCCTCTTTTACGCAGATTCTCTGCAACATATAGATCAGTACCGGGTCTTACCTGAAATACATACATCATTTCTCATTATCCTCCCTTTGCTTGGATTTAATAAATTTCTTTACATCCTTATACAGATCGGGGCGTTCTGCCGCCATAGCTTCAAATATCCATTCCTTAAACTGCTCTGCGCCATTCTCCAGCATATCCCTGTTCTTGATGTCAATGTTCTTTTTGTATGCTGCCGCTCTGGTGAGAGCCACGGCATTTTTGGACAGCGTGTCGAAATCAATATTCTCCAGTCTGTCCTCCGGCAGCTTGTTGATAGCTTCCAGCATTTGATTGCACAATAGCCTGAGTATGCCATCTGTCATATCAAGATCAGGATATCGGTCTGTTTCTTCCATGATAGCCCGAAAGTTTTCCTGAGAAAGTCTGAGTGCGTCAAGTGTACTCATAAGATTCTTGGCATACTTACCAACAGCGGTTACAGATATACTGATCCCATGCGATTTGATGTAGTTTACTATCTCACGATAATACGCTCCGGTCTTTATCATTTCATCGACTGTAGCCTTTACCGCAGGGTCAAGCTTATCAATTTTAGAATGTGTTCGTCTGCCCATGCCGCACCTCACACATCGATACATTCATCCTTGCGTGTACAAGAAATGATTCTGATGCCATCCGCTGTGACCTTAGCTTCAAGCATATTCATAGATGTATCGGCAAGGGTGGTAAGCTGCTTAGATTCCTTATCACGCAGCTGGATATACCCACACTCTGATAAATAGTTCACAGCATCCCAAAATTCTGTTTCTGTCATACTGGGTTCCAAGGCACTACAGATGTCTTTTAATGCTATATACTGACCACGCAGCAGATGGACAGCCTTCAGCACAATACCGTTGTTTCTGAAAAATGCACTTTGCTGCACACGTTCCATAAGTTTCTTCTGTTCCAATTTACTCACCCCTTCAGCTTGTCAATTTTAGTTTCAAGACGTGTCATTGTGCGAATGAAATCATCATTCTTTGTTGTGTGTTCCTTTATGTAGTCAATGTTTTCGGAAAGCTTGCTCATAGATTCCTTGATCTCTCTGATCTCTTCCTTGGTAGCATAACGGTCGGAGAGCGTAAGCAGGTCGTCTCTCAGTTCACGTATTGAGACTTCATTCTGATCGCTGCGATTCATTGTTCGTTTCAGAAAATATCCGATGATTCCTATTACAACGGTTATCCCTGTTGTAAATAGATAGTAAATGAAATCCTGCTGCATTTTTGCCCTCCTTCCAAAAAAATATGCTATCATTACTCTTTACTGTAATGATAGCATATTATAAATTCCTGCAATATTGGAAGAATTTCATATTTTAATTAATTATTTATTCATCTAAGAACAGCAGCATCTGACGGCTTTCTTCAATCTCATTTTGACGGCGAATAGCTTCACGAACTGTTTTTTCCGACACACCAAACATATGGGCAAGTGCGAGACAATTTTCTCCATTAAATCGCTTGTATATTTCTTCGTCTCTTTCGGCACGAACAGCTTCATCTGCTTTTCCAATGTATATACTGCTGCTGCCATACCTGATTACAAGCTTTCGATATGCGTCAATTCCGATCGTCTCTGCTATCTCCCTTTGATTGCCATGCAGCTGATCCAGCGTAAGCTTATCCAGATTCATCATGCTTCGCCTGCTTTCTCTGTGCCGATTCTACGTACTTTTCAAGACGTGCGATAAGTTTTGATGCATCGCTCTTCGATACCCATAGGAGAGGATCGGATACACTTGCCGTAATACTCAGCACACTTCTGACTGCACCTGCCAGACGTTCTGCCTTGCTGACTTTAGATGAGGATAGTTCGGATAATTTATACATAAGTCTCCATACCTGACTTCTTTGTGCAGACGTTATCATACCCGGTAAGCTTTGAGGTCTGAGTCTTTTTGAAAGCTCTTCATCTACACGCTGAAACTCCTGTTCTATAAGTGCTTTTACCGATTCTTTCCCAGTCAAGCCATATACAAGCTGATGGAATGCGTCCTCATGACTTCCATTTTCAACCATACCCAGAATGGCAGCTTTTGCATAAAGTTTTTTTACTTCCATTTTCTCACTCCCTGAGTCTGTAGTTCTTTTTCGGGTCTTTGTTTATGAGAATTCTATAACCCTTTGACATCTGGGCTATGCGCCCGGCTATAGCTTCATCGACCTGTGCTATCTGCTGCAATGTCCATTCTGTAGAAATGATGGTGATAAGATGGTTTCTTTGACGGTGATCCAGCAGCTCGAAGGCAAGCTTTACATCTGCATTTGATATATCTGAAATTTCTTTTGTTTTGAACAGATCGTCTATGTAAAGAACGTCTGTATGCTTGTACGGTGCGATCAGAGTGTGATAATCCGGCTCGGACGCATGAGCTTTGAGCTTGCCGGATTCCTCTCGCCATACAAGATACAATGCTGATAGACCTTGTTTTATCATGCCGCCCACTATAGCAGTGCAAATGTGTGTTTTGCCGCAGCCAGATTGACCGCAGGCAAAAAAGCAGCCTGACTTGTTTTTTACAAATTCCAAAGCGCTGCGTTTCATCTGCTCCTGAAACGACTGGGTCGTTTCAAAGCTCTGGAACGTGTTAGTACGCAGAAGCTCGCTCAGACCGCTTAGACGAATGCGCCTGAGTGTATCACGTATTTTCATACACCTACAGGCACGTGTTCTTTCATAGCCATCTTCGACAAATGCGATCATGCCTTTGTTTTTGCATTCTTTACAGTCATATCCTGTCAGTTCGCCGGAAGTGCTGTTCCAAAAGTTTACACGTTCCTGCATATACTCCTCATATGAGATTTCGGAATAGTCTGCTATTTGGGGAAACGCAATTTTTTCCATATCCTATTCATCCTCTTCATCAAAGCTGTCGTACTCTTCTTTGGTGACGCACTCAATTTTTGATACATCAACATTGAGCTGTCCTGCAACAGCATAAACAATATCTTCATACGTTTCATTTACTTTTTCTTCTGAGAAAGCAGTACAGCCATTAAAGCTTGCAGACGTATATCCCACTGTGCCTTCTCCGCCAAACATTTTTGAATCATGCACCTTAAAGTAGAAATGCACATTTACATAATATTTGATTTTCTTATCCATTTGAGCTATCCTCCTCGCAAAGCTCAATTGATTCATTGTTTTTGATAAAGTGACATTTCAGAGATCTAAGCGAATTCCAGTAGGGCGAATATGAATAATATGTCATTCGTTCCCGAACTGCTTTCTGAACAGACTTGCGTTCCTTAGCAAGTTTCTTTTTATCGGCAGCAGTAAGCAGTGAACGCTTACTGCACTGATAAAATCTTCGGCGGATATCGCAGTCGTTCACAAGCCATTCTCCTTTTATGTATTCGTTCACATATACTGCGATCACCATTTTCATTTTTTCTCTCATTACACGAAGTGTAACAGCATAACCATCCACTTTCAGGTGCGCTCCGGCTCCCGGATAGCCAAGTTTTCTTTCAATGCTTTCCCAATCTTCTTTTGTCATAAGCAGCCTCCTTTACTTAATAGAAAATCTTTTGCTTGTTGAAGGCTTGAGATACTGCATATACAGCTCTTCATGTTCCTTTTTGAATGTTGTTGTGTCAAATCGACTTGCAGCCATGGCAGCCCAGCGAACAGTAAATTCTCCGCACTGTACCTCTTCAAGCCTTTTACTTTCCATAAGCTCTTTTATCAGGTTAGTATTCTCTTTGATCTGCTCTTCCAGCTCTTTCTTCTGCACTTCCAGTTCCTTGACCTTTCTGACTGCCAGAAGCATTGCTGCCGTTTGTTTTTTTTGTAAGTGTATTTGCACCCATGATAATACCTCCGTTTTATGTATTTTATTTCCCTGACTCTGCATTTTTACGGGCTTGTCACCGTCTGTGGCTGCATTAGGGTGAGGAGCTGATCTGCTCCTCATTTTGTTTTTTATTTACTCTACATATGGATCGGGAAGATGCATCCAAGCGACTACACCAGTAAGTATGCATCCATTAAAACGATCATGAAACTGTTTGTCAATTATACAAAATTCAGCAATCTCCATATATCCATATACATCGCAAACAAGTACTTCTTCGCCTGTTCCCGGCAGTCTCTCAGCCACTGGAATCCACTTCATTTTTATCTCAATTAAACCTTTTAATGCATCTATCTCTTTTAGCATTTCTTTGTACTTTTCTTCGTCAAATTTATAGTCATGAATTAAGTGGGTACTCCAACAGAACGTACTATCAATGACACATTGTATTGCATTTTCAGCGTTATCTCCAAAAAGCAGATTACTGTTAACGGCAGCAAGATGACTTTTGATATACATAGGCTTTTCGCAAAAACATAATGCAAAAAATTTAAGTCCATGATCTATATAATCAAAATCGGCAGACAATGCACGAATTTGATTAAATGCATCTCCAAACTCTGCAGCTATTTTTGATATGCTGCGTAATGTGTATCCATTCGCTACTAACTCCTTAGCGAGTGTATCAGAAATATATTTTATAGCGACTTGTTCACGGTTATCTGCTGCTTTTTCGTATTTAGAGGCTCTCGTTTTGATTTTCATTTCTTACGCCTCCATTTTCTTGATTTTATTCAGGATCTCATTCAGATTATCAAAATGGATCTTTGCGTCTTTTGCGCCTTTAAGCAGTGCGTCAAAGTCGTATCTGCCGTAGTTGTATGCATTTTTGAATATGAATAAAGCTTTTCTCTGTCCGAGATTGGGAGTTGTCGCAATGCAGTGAAGAAACATAAGTTCCGACAGCATATTCTGCTCTGTAAGCTGCGAATACAGCATCTTCGTATCTTCAAACTGTATCTGTTCAGCTGTATATGTCGGTTCAGTGACAAATCGGCTGCTTACCTGTACACGGTCACTTGTGTATCTGCCGTTAAACTTGTTGTAAAAACAAGGATTTCCGACAAATGCAAGTCCTATGGTTTCGCCTTTTGATTCAAAGTAATCGGGAATAGAACGCAGTGCATTTGCTGCCTGATATGTAAGTTCCTGCGCTTCATCTACAATGATTATCATACCATCATGCAGTTTTGAAAAAATCGCATTTTTTACACGCCTTTTGTTATTGTCACTGATTCCAAGTTCAGCAGCTAACAAGTACAGGACATCATTCGCAGTGTGATTAAATACGCTTGCTGTAATTACAATTGTTTTTGTACGATTGTCCTTAGCATATTTCTGTATGGTTTTTGTCTTTCCTATGCCGGAATCGCCTGTTATGACGGCGCATCCGCCTATAACATGAACATTTCTCAGGCGTTCGTATATCAGCTGAGATATAGTTGTAGGCGCATAGTCGACCGGAACATAAACACTCGGAAGATCGCTTTTTTCTGATTTGATCTTAAAATATTCTATCAGAGCTGCAAAATATCTTTCAGATCGCCCTATATATTTTCCTCTTCTTATTTGCGAGATAACAGCCGATCCAACGCCTACCTTTTCAGCAGCGTTGCGCTGACTGCCTGCCGCAGGAATGGACTTCTCAAATTCTTTAAGGGCAGCAACTTGCTCAGATTCATACATAGAGAACGCTGTTTCACGTTCTTCTAAAAATTGCGTTGCCTTATTAAGCGCTGCCTCATCACCATTGCAAGCAGCTTCAAATTGATCTTTTGAGATCCCTATGATCATATGGATCTTGTCAAGATCTATATCAAGTTCATCGGCAATAGCCGTAGCTTTTTCTTTTAAATCCATGAATTACGCTCCTTTTGTTTTTTCAAGCCTGTCGTTTACAGCCTTTAAAGCTGCAAGTTCATCCGATATGGAAACAGCAATTATATTTTCACGTCCCGGATACTCAGCGTTCAGCTCCGCAGCAGTGATAGGATGGATAGTCTTAGGACGGCATATTTTCATCTTGTCCATATTAGAAGCAGCTTCATTGATTCTTGCTGCCAGAACATCAATGGCATCTGAATCGGTATATGCAGCCACTGCCTGTACGATCGCCTTTTTGTTGCGTGCAATATGCTTCATTGCAACAGCGATCTTATTTTTACCTTCTTCATCCTTAGCATCATAAGGAACATCGAGATAATCAGCTCTTTTGTATACCCACAAGAATCTACCTGTTTCTTTGTCATATACTCTGACTTCATCAAGTTCAGCCGGATCATAACGAACATAAACTTCCTTATTAACATGAAACGATGTATTTTCATCTTTGAACCAGATCTTTTTGCCATAAAGCTCAATGCATACACCATTACGCTTGATTTTTTGATAACGTGATGTTCTTGCAAGAAGCAATACAAGATCTTCGTCTGCTGCATCACGAAACATGACCTCCGGGGAGTTTACACTTTCATTCCATACATCAATTCTTGTCATGCCCTTATAGCGTTTTTCTTTTCCGCCATACGCCTTACAATTGTATCCGCCGTTTATCAATGTAGACAACAGCTCTGCAACTTCTTCATCCGTTGGTATCTCTCTGTTTTTGATCTTTCTTGCAAGGTCTTCCGATCTTTCCAGAATTGTACCGCCTGAATATCCGCTGAAAGCTTTTGAAATAAATTCCTTAAACGTGAGAAAATAGCGTTCTATATTCTTTGCCTTTGCGTTTTTTACAAGGGCATTGACCATTTTTACATCAAGCAGTGATAAAATAGTAGGAGGATCATCCTCTTTATTCCAGTCGGCTTTTTTACGATGACCTCTTCCGGCTATATCATGTGTCAGGAATTCAGAACCGTTGTCAAAATACACACCCAGCGGTATTCCGTAGCCATTCAGAACCGCCGCACGGAACGCAAGCAATGTAGATTGTGAGCAGGGATTGTCACATAAATTCCAGCCCACGATAACGCCGCTTTTAGCATCCATATATGCTGTAAGCGATAATCTGTGCGGCTTTCCCTCCGATGACAGCGATATGACATCAAGTGTGTGATTGTCCGCTATCCATATGTCATTTGCATCGAGATCAGTATAATCACGCTCTATGTATTCAAGATACTTGTCAAAGCATGATTTTTTACCATAGCGAGTGAATTCGATAATACAATCAGGAATCTTCTTAACCCTACGCCGAAAAGTACGTTCAGACGGGATAGAGCTGTAAAGCTCCGGATAATATTTGGCACACCATGCTTTTAAGTCAGTGTAACATCTGCTTACAGTCGGACGGCTGGAAACAAGATATATTCTTGTAAACATCTTCCATACGTCATCATCCATAAATGAAACACCTCTGTTCCATCCTCCACGCTTATCAATAAGACCATCGTAGTCATTTTCTCTGAATGCGGCATACTTTCTGTAGAGAATATCCGTGCTGATATTTATGCGTTCTCCGTATTCAATTCTGCATTTACCAACGAAGTCGGCATCAACAGAAGTCTTTTTCTTGTATTTTGCTCTCAGATCCTGCCACTCACGAATGATACCGCACCACAAAGCGATCTCTTGACGCTCCTCATAGGTGTACTCTTCAAAAGGCTTTTTAACCACCTTTTTACGAGGTTTTAAAAGCTCTGCCTCTTTTAGCTCCGGAGCTGTTCCGGCTTCCTTTTTAAGTCTGCTATAATACCTTGACTTTAAATCATCTGGTAAAGACGATACTGGGATCATATAGCAAGGCTTGTGATTCTGAGGATGTTCTCTGAGAACTGTTTCAAGTTTTCCGTCTTTTGCAAGTTTTCTTATATGCTGTGGCTTACAGCCTTTTAAATCAGCCATTTCTTTAACCGTCAAATATTCCACTTGACCACTCCTTTCAGGCAGCAATAAAGCTGCCGAAAATTTTATCTTGACAAAATATTACTTTTCTGATATACTTTTATTGTTAGCTAAGCAAGAATAGTTCCTTGTAAAGCGTCGCAATTTCCAGTTGTACGGCAGAATAAATCGTGTCAAGATCATAGCCGCACAGCTGGATTTTTTGTATATGTATCAGAATTTGCTGATTGATCTCAATAAATCTTTTCTTACAATGCTTGACAGCATCGATATTTATTTCGTCAGCTCCGAAGCTGTCAATGAGCTCCGCTGTTTCCGCTTCTGCTGTCAGAACGCTTTGAATTAGCTCTATCTGCATATCTGTATTGTGCAGCAGTTCCTCGCACTCCGCCATATCTGCAAGAGCAGCGGCAGTCTTTGTGATCAGTTTTAATACATGGCTGATACTTTCTTCCCGGTTCATGTCTGTTCACCTCTTTTCTGTTTTCAAGGTTCATAGGCTGTACAGGCTCTCAATAGATCATCAGCTGCTGCACCTGCTCTCGCTGTGATTTACTTGCTGTCTGCGGTCTGCCATCATCAGTGCCGGGAGACCATCCCCGGCAGACAGCGGAGCTTGTCCGCTGTTTCGGCTTTTAAGCTGTCTTTATCTCTGCTGCTTCCAACAGTTCGGCAGCCGACATTTTCAACGCACCGGCAAGCCTGATAAGCAATACTGCCGATGGCACGCACTGATTAGCTTCAATGCGGCTTACATGACTCTGCGATGTACCAACACGCTCTGCAAGCTCCGGCTGCGTCATCTGCAATTCTTCTCGTTTTGCTCTTACAGTTGAACCAAAGCTATTTTTATTCATATGTTACTCCTCCTCTCCGTTTAAAACTCTTTTGTTGTGCTGCACAAGCGCAAGTTTAGCGTAAACAGCCAAAGCGCTTGAAGCGATAAGTACGATCATCCACATCTTTCTTCCTGCTCCTTTCTTTTTGCTTTTTTCTTCTGATAGATCCCATGTGAGATTGCCATTCAGCTTGATTATTTGAGCTTGTTTGTTTTGATTCATCATATCTTCTCCTTTCAATGCAGCGTTTTAAGTCGCTTAAATAATCAGGGTCGTAACAAGCATTGCCGTCTTGCTTTATGGTAGATTTGATTTCATCGAATATTGCCGTCATCTCCTCTGTGTTCATGTTCTTGCATATGATCACGTCTAATATACGTGCTATAGCATCATCGAAATCACTGCTGTTATGTCTGTCAGAATCAATTCTTGGAATGCTTTCATCGACATACAATCGTGAATAAATACCCATGTCTGCCTCCTGAATTTTTATTGCCCTTTCGGGTTGGTGAGCTGCTGCGGATTTGCACCGCATCTAAGTACTGTACGCAGCCCATATTTGCAGCCTGTATTTCAGCTGCAAGTTTTAAGGAGAGATGGTTTGAAAACTGGTGGGTGCGGATAACGCTCCGCACGGGCGGCTGTCTTAGGGTTTAGTGCATTGGTGTCACGTCCTTTATTTTTGCTCATGCAATTGTTAAGAACAATTCAAAATCATTGCTCCAGCGCTGCAAATGAAGTTGTCTGTAAAATGTCTCAATTCCGCACTCGCTACTTTTCCCAAGCTCTGTAGAAAGAATCGCCATATAGTAAGCAAGTGCATCTTTGAATTTATCAAAAGACTTTTCGGCATATATGTCTGACCTGTCAATTACTCTGTAGGCTTTCATTACTGCTTCACCTCTTTCAGCATTTCCTCGCCACGCTTTTTTAGACCGGGCATTATTTTTTTCTGCCGGGAAATCAATTTGTTAAGCTCTTTTTCAAGCTTTTGTGCAGTTACAAGTGGACATTGATTTTCACGCATTTTTGCAATTTTGTTTTGAATTGCAACACGCTTGTCAATTAGCTTGCGCATTTCGTAATTGGTAGTAAGAATATGATACTTTGCACCACATTCCGGGCAGTAAAAATATTTTACTGTAATACCGTCTTCGCTTATTTCGCCAAAATTATCGATTATTGCAAAATCATGTCCGCATTTATCACAAATTACAATTTTATCCATCATCAATCAGTCCTTTCAAATATGGTTGTATTTCCTGTCAGATTATGTTATAATGGAACGGGAAAGGAGGTATAAGAATATGGAAAACTTAAGCGCACTTGAAATCAAATACATAAAAAAGATTAAAAAGCATTCAGGGAAGATTTCTCCTGAACAGGTATCTGAAATTTTAGGTACTCATGCTGAATACATTCTAAAGTCTCTGCGTGAAAAAGCATTTGTAGACAGAAATCCGGACAAGGGTGATAGAATAGAAATGCTTATGGATTTCGGAGAAGATCATGTAGTTGACTTTCATGGAGAATGGGTTTTGACTGAAAAAGCATACGCTTTTTTAGAAGGACATTTTCTTTCTATGAAACTTAAATTTCTATCTGGCTTCTTTGGGTTTATTTTAGGTGTTATAAGTACAATACTGGCTGAATATGTTGTCAACCTAATTGTAAAGTAGATTTTCTCTGAAAAGGATAAGTATTATCGCTCCACATATAGAACCTAAAATAAAGCAAACTATAAATATGGCATCCAATCTGTTCAATTATAAAATCCTTTCTGCTACATTACAGTTGTCCTCTGATGCTTCCAATCAATGATTTGATATGGGCAGCAGCGTAAAAATATGCACATTGAACCGGAATAG
>CAMWPG010000034.1 GCA_947176075.1 uncultured Ruminococcus sp.
TATTATACACATTATACATATATTATGAGCTGATTTATTTTCCCTAAATTTCAGCAAACACTATAAAGTATAATAGAAAAAGCTGCCGCAGATACTCTCCGCAGCAGCTTTTTCAATATCATTCTTTCTCGTATACGGCGATGATCTCCCCTATGTACTGCTTGTGCATCGGGTCGGTGCTGTACCATCTGTTGTACGTCTCCTCATCAGTAAAAGATTCCTTATTCATCATTTCGGAATATCTCTTTCTGCAAACAAACACTCGCTTTGCCTGTGCAAATGTAACTGCTCCGTCGATCTCCACTGGAGTAAGTCCGGTTTCCTTTGCCTTGTCGTAATCTCTGCCGGATTTAGTTCCGCAAAAATTAAGTGCGCTTCTGTACTGCTCGTCAAAAAAGCTTATAGTGTAAACGTCGCTATCCTCGATAAAGCCAAAAGTATGACGATTGGTGCGCACTGCACATATAAACGATGGCGCACCCCAAATAACGCCCATAAATCCCCATGATGCAGTCATGGTATTATTGCAGCTGCCATTCCCAGCGGTTATCAGAAACCAATCCTTACCGATCTCATTAAAAGGATTGCCGACAAGATCATGAATATCCTTCTTTACAAAACTCATTTTATACCTGCTCCTTTCATTTATAGTATATATTATACCATATTTGAAACATCTATGCAAGTACTATACAAATTTATGCAAATCGCTTTTCGCTGTTTCTATACTGTAAACGCAGCTTATCTGTAATAAGAGCTATAAACTCTGAATTCGTAGGTTTGCCCTTGCAAGTATTTACCGTATAACCAAAAAATGAATTCAATGTTTCTATGTTTCCTCTATCCCATGCAATTTCGATCGCATGACGTATCGCTCTTTCTACTCTTGAAGAAGTAGTATCATATTTCTTTGCCACGCTCGGATACAGCAGCTTTGTTATACTCTCCAGCAGTTCTTTGTCATCTATTGCCATAAGTATAGCTGTCCTCAGATAATGATACCCCTTTATATGCGCCGGAACGCCAAGCTGGTGTATCATCTCGGTGACTATTACCTCCAGATCGTGCGATTCGTTAATCTTTTGCACCGGCTCACCACACAAAAGCTTCTGAGCACGTCTTAGCATCATATCATTGTCAAATGGTCTCTGCACAAAATATGTAGCTCCTGCCTCAACGACCTGTCTTTCCAAAAAGGCGTTATCATAAGCGGAAGTAATTATAAAATACGGAAGTTTGCCACCCATTGAACGAAGTTTTGTCATTACTTCTACTGCATCATAATGAATCATTACAGCGTCCATGATAACAACCTCCGGAGCATCTGACTTTATAGCTTCAAGAAGAGCTTTACCATCTTTTTTACGTGTGACGGTATAAATACCTTTTGAGCGGAAGCAGTTAGCGCATGAAAGTCCGAATTCAACGCTGTCATCGCCGATCAACACCTTAACCTTGTGATCCATATATCCTCCATTCCACCTGCATTATTATTGTAACACAGCCGAAGACATGCTCTCAAGATTCAGCTTTGTCGGAAACTGTCAACGAAAATTGAGTTTTGTCTGCCGAAAATCCACAGCTTTTACAGCTTTTTGAAAGCGATAGTATTTTCCTAAGTTTTTTTATTTTTAAAGTTATGTAATCAATCATATTTTCCTCATAAAAATTCTTTCCACAATTGCCTGCTTTTTTCGCTAATAAAAAAATTTTTACTGCCCATATTATGATTACAGACAACAAAAATATTCAATATAACGCAATAGAAAGAAGGTCATCTATGTTTAAACATCTTCGCACAGCAGCGATCCTCGTTGCCGCCGCTTTGCTTGACACCTTTGCAGCTGCCGGATATTACTCATTAAAGCTTTCTGACAGCTATTATATACAGTCCGGCAGCAGACTTGAGCTTGAAGAATTTCTGCCAATAACAGCAGATATCAAGGAGGAAGAATCTCTCGCTGCCTTTTATCAAAATTCCGCCGGTACAAGCACAGCTTCTCTGAAGCTGTTCGGAATAATCCCTATAAAAAATACCGATGTACAGGAAATCGAAACGCCAATGCTCGTTCCGGGAGGCGAACCATTCGGCATACGTCTTAAAATGAACGGCGTTATGGTAATACGCCTTGGTGCTGCTGATACAAAAGACGGCACTGTTTGTCCTGCAAAAGACGCTGGTCTTTGCGCCGGAGACATCATAGAATCAGTAAACGGAACTGTAATAACATCAAATGATTCACTAAAAGAAGCCATATGTGCCGCAGAGGGCAGCACTGTGCAGATAAATTTCACACGTGACGGCAAATCAAAAATATGCTCGCTCACTCCTGCATATTCCCTATCTGACGGCTGTTACACTGCCGGTATATGGGTTCGTGACAGCCTTGCAGGAATCGGTACAATGACATTCTATGATCCTTCAAATATGACATTCGGAGGTCTTGGACATCCTATCTGCGACAGCGATACCGGAGTATGTATACCGATAGGTGAGGGCAATGCCTGTCCCGTAGCAGTAAAGGATGTTGTCAAGGGTGCCGAGGGTGATCCCGGAATGCTTGAGGGAGAATTTTGCGGCAACGGCGAATTAGGTTCACTTCTTTGCAATAACCGCTGCGGTGTATTCGGAAAGCTGTCATCTCAGATACCGCCTGAAAAAAATGCTGTTCCTATGGCATTCAAACAGGAGATCAAGTCCGGAAAAGCGGAAATAATATGTACTGTCTATGGAAATGATCCGATTTATTATACTGCGGAAATAGAAAACATCGATCAGACCGGCAAGGACAACACAAAAAATATGATAATCCGCATAACCGACGAGCGGCTTCTTGACACTACCGGCGGAATAGTTCAGGGAATGAGCGGTTCTCCGATAATACAAAACGGAAAGCTTATAGGAGCGATCACTCATGTATTTGTGGATGATCCTACCAGAGGATATGGTATATTCTGCGAAAATATGTATAAATATGGCGCTTCATGCAGTGGCTGATCTATACTCAGTACGGCAGTGTGAACTTACCTATCTTCCACTCTCCGTCCTCAAGGACAAGTGTAAACTCGGCTTTATCCTCATGATCCTCATATTCTAAAAGAACGCTGAATACTGCTTCATTTTCAGATAAAGACATAAGATGCTTTACCTCTGAAGAAATATAGGTCATATCCATTCCTCTGGCAGATCTTGCAGCGTAGAGTCTGCCGTTTTGTGAAATAAGCAGTTCTTCAAAATCATTTTTATGATATTCACGGCTGAATAATCTATAATAAGGAGCTGTCGCCTCCTCAAAGGAGGTACAGGTAGTAAGGAAATATGTTTTATCTATTATCTCAAGATTTTCCATATCAAACGAAAATTCGCTTCCTGTGCAAAGATAGCGGAATGCCACATCGCAGCCTTCCTTATAAAGCGCCTGTGCATCTGCTATCCATTCAGCCTCTGTTTTTCCCTGCATATCGATCGATATATCATTGTTCGGCACAGTGTGAGTATGACTATCGGTGTTTCCTCCACTGCCTTGTGCTGATGCATTCGGCACTGTTATAACAGGCGTATCGCCGCCTTTATTCTGCTCGGCATAGAAGCCCTTATTATTTCCATCTCTTTGAACATCAGCAGCAGTACCCGATGCATCTATAGGAATATCTGCACCGAATACAGGCTCAGTGCTATTATTTTTATCTTTATTTCCCGACAAATGTTCTTCTTCATCTTTATTCATATCAGCATATAAGCTGCTTTCATCCGTTTGTTCATCATTTATAATAAGAGTCTGTTTTTCATTCTGCAAATCCTTCTCGGCATTGCATCCGCAGGCACATATTACGCACACAAGAAGCAGCAAGATCCATATCTTTTTCTTCATATTATGACACCTCTTTTTTTTATTAGATTTATTATACTATATTTCATCTTAATATTCAAGAGTTATAATAAAAAATCCACGCAAATCAATTTTTAAAATTCAATTTATTTCAGAGGACCATTTTTTGATATTTTCACAAAAGGAAATAGCTTTTTGTGACTGACATAATTTTGATTTATTAAAAAATTGATTTGCGTGTAAAAAATTTGTCTGCTGTCAAAACAAAAACGCCCTGCAAATACAGGGCGCTGATTTAATGAAAAAAGATTTATCTGTTTTCGTCGCTGAAACCGCTGTCAACCAGATCAACCAGAGAATCTACAGCTGTCTGCTCATCCTGACCATCTGCGATAATGCGGATCTTTGTGCCGCCAACGATACCCAGAGAAAGGATACCCAGCAGGCTCTTTGCATTTACTCTGCGCTCTTCCTTTTCAATCCAGATAGAGGCACGGAACTCGTTAGCCTTCTGAATAAAAAATGTTGCAGGTCTTGCATGAAGACCAACCTGATTCTTCACTTCAACGTCTTTTACGTACATAATAAATACTCTCCTATCATAAAAAAGTCTTTAAGAAAACATTGCGTTTTCTATGTGGTAAGCTATTGATTTCTTTCTCTGATAACTATTATACAGTCTTTTTAGTCCGCCGTCAACGTGTATTTTGCAATAAATTATGATTTCTGGCTAAATTTCTACGTGTTGACATAACAACCGATTTTTTTAGCTTCAAACTTTGTGGATAATAACCACAAGATCAGTGGCATGGTAAGAGTGCATAAATTCAACATAATATTTTAGCCACACCCAACAAAAAAATCGTTATATTTTGTCTATATAGATATCATACAAATCCGGTCGCTTCTCTTTGGTGATCTCTATGCTTTGTGCAAACCGCCAGTCGGCAATATTCTTGTGATGCCCTGATAGAAGCACTGGAGGAACTGCATTGTTATGCCATATTTCGGGTCTTGTGTAATGCGGATATTCAAGAAGGCCACTGTAATGGCTCTCCTCTTCAAAGCAAACCGATTCAGGCAAAACACCTGGGCACATACGTGCGATAGCATCAGTCAGCACCAATGCAGGCAATTCACCGCCTGTAAGCACATAATCCCCTATAGATATCTCTTCGTCTATTATTTCATCAATAACACGCTGATCTATCCCCTCATAATGACCGCAAAGCAGGAAAAGTCCATTCATTTTTGAAAGCTCCTCCGCTCTTTTCTGAGTAAGTACATTTCCCTTTGGTGAAAGATATATTGTATGCGGTCTTTCGGGAAGATCTCCGCAAACAGCCTCCCAGCATCTGTAAATTGGATCAGCCTGCATGACCATACCTCTGCCGCCGCCGTAAGGCACATCATCTACACGCCTGTGCTTATCAAGAGTATAGTCACGTATATTATGACAAGCAACATCTATATATCCGGCTTTTCTCGCTCTTCCGACAATGCTCTCAGACAGCACTGCTTCACACATATCAGGAAAAAGGGTTGCTATATCAATTCGCATCAAGAAGTCCCTCCAATGGACGTATCTTCATAACTCCGCTGTCAATATCTGTTTCTATCACAACATCCGGTATAGCAGGTATCCAATATGTCTTTTTCAGAGATTCATCAAAGATCTCATATACATCGTTGGCACCTGTCTGAGCTACGTCCTTTATTTTACCATAAACAGTACCGTTATCTGCATCTATAACATCAAGTCCTATGAGATCCTGAATAAAGTAAACACCCTCTTCAAGCTCCAGATCATCACGGTGAATGTACAGCACCTTATTCCTGAGCTTTTCAGCATCATCAGGAGAATTGCATCCCTCAAAGCGCATTATCACAGTATTTTTAAAAACTCGTGCATCATTTACAAATATTTCTCTTTTTTCCTTATCAATATAAAGGCTGTCAAATTCGCACAAAATATTAGGATGATCGCACCACGGAATAACCTTAACATCGCCATGCAGACCATGTATATTTACGATCTTACCGATCTCCATATATTCCTTTTTCATCTGAGAATCTCCTTTTCAATATATATACTCGCCGCTATTGCAAACTATCCAGTAATGCTGACATAAAATCCGTCTGTCTACGTCATCCTCCTCACCATACGACAGTATGCTTTCATCGTCTTCCTTGACATACGAATTTTCTGCTTACGCATTATTTGGACATTTTGCAATAGCGGCGAGTATAGAAACAGGCGAATTCCTGAGAATCGCCTGTATATTTCTATTAGTCTATTTCCACTGCGACCTTCTGATCGAGTCTGGCTGCGCCGGAACGCATTATAACACGGATAGCCTTAGCGATCCTGCCCTGCTTACCTACAACTCTGCCCATATCATCAGGTGCAACATTCAGGTGGAATACAATAACGCCTTCCGCATTCGGAGCGTCCTCTGTGATTTTGATTGCAGATGGATCTTCAACAAGACGTTCTACAATCGTATAAAGCAAATCCTGCATAATGTATGCTCCTTTCAGGAAATACCTGCAAGAAGTATGAGCAGCAGTGCAATGCACTATTCTGCTCCCTACCTGCACTTTTCTGATTAAAGAATGCCTTCCTTCTTCAGAATAACCTTAACGGTATCTGTAGGCTGTGCACCGTTAGCGATCCACTTCTTAGCCTTTTCAGCATCAACCTTAACTACAGACGGTTCCTTTGTAGGATCATAGTAGCCGATCTCTTCGATGAATCTGCCGTCACGAGGATATCTCTCATCAGCAACTACAACACGATAGAACGGAGCCTTCTTTGCACCCATTCTTCTCAGTCTGATCTTTACTGCCATTTTATTTCACCTCCATGTGTACTTTCTTTATATATCAGCAGTTTCCTGCATGATAGAACTTATTTTATTTTTTTGTTGGAAACATTCCCGGCGGAAGTCCCGGAATATTACCGCCCTGCATTCCTTGAATATCTTCCATATTCATTCCAGCAAGACGCTTCATTGCACGGCGTGATACCTTTCCGTTCTTGCCCTTTACATTACCGCCCATTTTCTTCATCATCTTCTGCATTTGATCGAACTGCTTGAGAAGTCTGTTTATATCCTCAACCTTATTTCCGCTTCCGGCAGCAATTCTTCTCTTACGTGAAGGATTGATGATAGACGGTTTCTTTCTCTCATCAGGAGTCATTGAAGTTATAATAGCTTCTATTCTTGTGAATTGCTTGTCATCTATATCAACATCTTTAAGCTTGCTGCCCACGCCGGGAATCATGCCTAAGATAGACTGCAAAGAACCCATTTTCTTTATCTGTTGAAGCTGATTAAGCAGATCATTCATATCAAACTGATTCTGCTCCATACGCTTTGCAAGCCTTTCAGCTTCATTCATATCCACACTGCTTTCAGCCTTTTCTATAAGCGTGAGAACGTCGCCCATTCCAAGAATACGGGATGCCATTCTCTCAGGATGAAATTGTTCAAATTCATCAAGCTTTTCGCCCATGCCTACATATTTGATAGGCTTACCTGTAACAGCAAGTACAGACAGTGCCGCACCGCCTCTTGTATCGGAGTCAAGCTTAGACATGAGAACGCTGTCAATTCCAAGTGCATCGTCAAAAGCCTTAGCAACATTTACTGCGTCCTGACCTGTCATAGCATCTACAACAAGCATTATCTCGTGTGGATTTGTGAGCTTTTTCAGCTCTTTAAGCTCGTCCATAAGAGCTTCATCTATATGCAAACGACCGGCTGTATCCAAAATAATAACATCGTTGCCGTGATCCTTGCCGAATTTCATAGCTTCCTTAGCTATTATCATCGGGGATATCTGACCCATTTCAAAGACCTTAACGCCTGCACGTTCGCCTACTACCTGGAGCTGATTTATAGCAGCAGGACGATATATATCGCAGGCAACGAGCAGCGGATAATGACCTTCCTTTTTAAGCAGCTTTGCAAGCTTAGCTGCATGAGTAGTTTTACCAGAGCCTTGCAGACCGCACATCATAATAACGCATGGCGGCTTTGATGGAAAATTTATTCTTGCATGGGCATCACCCATAAGCGAGCATAACTCTTCATTTACTATCTTTATAACCTGCTGCCCGGGAGTAAGACTTGTGAGAACTTCTTCCCCGACAGCTCTCTCAGAGACCTTTGCCACAAAATCCTTAACGACCTTATAGCTTACATCCGCTTCAAGAAGAGCCATACGGACTTCACGCATAGCTTCCTTTACATCGGCTTCAGTGAGCTTACCATGTGATTTAAGTTTTCTGAATACCCGATTCAGCTTATCGGACAATCCTTCAAAAGCCATAGCGCATCCTCCTTATGACGTACATTTATACTACATATTAAAGCAATTTAAGACCTTCCTGCACCTTTGTTTCCACAACACTGCATCTTTCAAGAATTTTCGGACTGTCAGCTGCATTTTCGGCAATAGCCCTAACAGCAGCACCGATCTGTGCATAATTTTTTCTCAAAGCAGAAAGTCTTTCAGCAAATCCGAGTTTACTTTCCATATCACGCAGAATCTCTTCACTGCGTTTAATGCCGTCCCTTACAGCCTGTCTGGTTATGCCTGAAAGCTCAGATATTTCACTGAGCGAGAGATCCTCCCCATAATACATCTCAGTGACCTGTCTCTGACGTTCTGTGAGGAATTCCCCATAGCAATCGAATAGCATAACAAATTGCAGATCCTTTGCCATAGAACATCCTCCTTACAGGTGTAAAGTCATTCAGCTTTACAATGATAACATATATTTCCCTGTTTGTCAAGCATTTTGAAAAAAATTTTTATGCTCTTGCATTTTTCCTGAATTATGGTATAATTATACTATAAATAAAAAATGGAGGTTAATTATGAAGTTATCAGTATTTTTCAAAAGTGTCATCGATTCCGATATTGCACCTGTTGTTATATGCAGCGCTGACCATACCATTATTTACATAAACCCATCCGCTGCACAGCGTTATGCAAAAAAAGGCGGCTATGATCTTATAGGAAAGTCTCTGCTTGATTGTCACAATTCGGACTCAAATATAAAGATCAAAAAAGTAGCGGAGTGGTTTGGGGAAAGTCCTGATAATAACAGGATGTACACATTCCACAATCCAAAGGAAAACAAAGATGTCTACATGATCGCTCTGCGTGATGAAAGCGGAGAACTTATAGGGTATTATGAAAAACATGAATACCGCACAGCAGAAAATGCAGACACATACAATTTTCAATAACAACATAAAAATCTGCTGCACTAAACAAGAGTGCAGCAGATTTGTTTTTTATTATATAACTTTATTCACTAAGCAGTGCAGTTTTCAGCAAAGACAAATCAAATACATTAATTCTGCCGTCATTGTTGAGATCGCCTGCCATCATATTTACAAGTGTCACATCCGGTACAGCCACGATCCATTTCTGAAGCATTATTACATCTAAAACAGTAAGAATGCCGTCATCGTTTACATCACCTATAACAGGGGTAGGCTCTATTGTAGTGGATGTTGTTGGAGCGGGTGTTGTAGTTGTAGTCATAGCTGTAGTGGTGGTAGTTGTTGTGGTTGTCGTAGTAGTTGTTGTGGTGGTGGTTGTAGTAGTAATTACAGTTGTTACTGTCGGTGTTGTAAATGTTTCCGCATTCCATTTCTGGCAATTATTATTTGTCGGCGACCACTGCTGAACATTTGCCCCGCTTGAAACGCTTGCGCTTGCAACTTCTACAAGACATGCATCCTTTGAGGCTCTTGTCATAATGTAATATGAACCGTCAGGATTTTTGGAGAATTTAAAGAGCATTGCGCTGTCCTTTGTGGAATATTCCGCAATATTGATATTGCCGCCGTTTGAACCGCTTGCGGCTCTCAGCACATATGTGGGATTTGAATATGATCGGATATAGTAATAATTTCCGCCGCCAGCAAAGGCCTGTAATGTCCATTGCTGGCTCTTATAGTGACCTGTAGACCATTGCTGAACATTATTATCGGCTTCCATTTTTCCTGATACAATATCCATGATCATTTTACTGTTTACATTTTCAAATTCATAGATAAGGCTTGTATCCATTTGACAGCCAGGATTTGCAATTGCTTCAAAAATCCAATCCTGACAATTTGCGCCGTTTACTTCCCATATCTGAACGTTATCGCCTGAAACTTTTCCTGCGTCCTTTATTTCAACAGCAAACTTATCGCCTGTATTTTTTGGACGAAGCTTATATGAACCGTCTGCATTTTTAGTTATCATAAACTTCTGATTATCTCCGCCGTTTGATTGATAAATATCAATATTTGTACCATTTGCTGTTTTCTTTCCTGCAACGTCAAGAGCGTAAGTTCCGCCGTCTCCCACAGCGGAGATCAGGTAATAATAACCGTCGCCTGCGTCGATAAGCTTCCATATATCGTGAGTTACTCCGTCTGCTGTTCCCCACTGCTGAACATTAGTGTTGTTGGCAGCTTTAGCCCCGTCTACCTGCATATAAAGACCGGAATTTACATTTTTTATTCTGTATGTTGAACCGTTGTCAAAGACTGCAGGAACTATTGAAGCAGCAGAAAGATCAACGTGTCTCAAAAACGGATCGGCATATTTTTTTGATACCCATGATGAAAATTCACTGTTGGTGATATACTTCATATTTGAAGCGGAGGACTGATCTCCTGCATATTTTGTGCAGAAATCTTTAGTATCAGTTCCCTTAGTGTTGTACGCATCAAGGAGATAGTACCCGTAATTGCTGCTTTCCGGCTTCCATTTTGAAGTATTTTTTGATTGGAAATTAATAGCTGAAGGTGTTCCGGTTTTGCTTGTTGAAAGATATGAATTATCATCTCGTGCAGGGTTTTTATTTGTATCACCGCCCATGGTAAGAGCCTGTGCAACAGAATAACCCTGGAAGCGATTGTTCTGAGAAAGCATTTCAGACCCATCTCCGCCGATAATTCCTGTTGTTCCAGAACCGTTGGAATCCACGCCGTATGCAGAGTAATAGTTATTGTAAATATGAGCAGAACCATTTCCCAGTTGAGGACAACGGCGTACATTTTCGTCCCACCAGTTATATAGGAGAGTTGTTCTGTCACGAGTGATCTCGTCATTCTGAGTACCATATGCAACTGTCCAGTAACGATTCTTTAAATGACAATAAGAAATTGTAACATAGTCTGGTGAACGCATCCTGTCCTTGGCGTCCTTGTAACTATCATAAGGCGTATTTATCCAAATGAACTTGCCGACTTCGTCCAGACCATTGCCTGTTCTGTTATAGGAAAGCTGTGATTCAAAGTAGATATGATCTATCCAAATCTGTCTTGACGACCATATATTTATAAGAATACGGTTTGGAACATTTTTAGCTACCATTTTAAGATTTTTAAAAATAATATTATCCGAGGGACTGTCATTAACTGCACCATAAGCGTCATTTGTACGGAATTGAGAATCATATATAGTATGGTTTCCATAGCAGCCGACAATAGTTTTATTATCTCTGATCCTTGTGTTACCTTTTTTCTGCATATCGATATCAGCTGTAATGACAATAGTCTGCGCACCTACAGAATTGAGCTGTTTTTCAAGATCGTCCGCAGTAGAAACATAAACTACTTCGCCAAGAAGTCCGCCGATCGTACCGGCTTTTTCGCCGGAAGGAGTCATTGCATTTGCGGCATATCCTTCAAGTCCGTCAAGATTCAGCTTGTATTTCTGATATTCGTCTCCGGAATAATTTGAAAGGCCGAAGCCTACGTCTTCGGTATATGTAAGAGCCTTTGTCGAATCGGCGTTGCTTGTAATTTTGTAATAAAGATAGTATCCGTCAAAATCCTTCTGAACGCCTTCTATCTTCCAGCGTTGATTAGCAGCATTGGTATCTTCCGCAAGGGAAATCCCTGCACCGTTTGCCGTAAGAATCTTACCATTATCAGAGCTTACAATTTCGTAGACGCCGCTGCTGATATAGTTCAGCGACCATTTTTCATTGTTTGTTCCTGCTTCTACTGCCGGAACAAGAGATGTCCCGTCAGTAGTAACATTATTGTCGGTATCAGCCATACCAAGTCTGAATTCCTGAACTGGATAGGCTGTTGCAGCGTCGACTATTAATTCGTTGCTGTCAATAACTGTAAAAACTCCTACCATACTCGAAATTCCAATTACAGCTGCAGTAATCAGAGAACTGAATTTATTCTTCACTATGTTTTCCTCCAGATATAACATTACACTTTACTTTTCGCCTTAATAAGCTCTAAGCTCCCTCTTCATAAGGCATAAATCAAATACATTGATTCTGCCGTCATTGTTGAGATCGCCTGCCATCATATTTACAAGTGTCACATCCGGTACAGCCACGATCCATTTCTGAAGCATTATTACATCTAAAACAGTAAGAATGCCGTCATCGTTTACATCACCTATAACAGGGATAGGCTCTATTGTAGTGGATGTTGTTGGAGCAGATGTTGTAGTTGTAGTCACAGTTGTAGTGGTGGTAGTTGTAGTTGTTGTGGTGGTTGTCGTAGTAGTTGTTGTTGTTGTGGTAGTTGTCGTCGTTTCAGTAGACACTCCCCACTTCTGACAACTGCTGTTAGTCGGCTCCCACTGCTGAATGTTTGCGCCGTTATCCTTTGATGCTGCGCCTACTTCAACAAGGCATTTATCCTTGGAAGCGTGAGTTATAATGCTGTATGAACCATCAAGGTTTTTGCTGAAACGGAAAAGCTGCGAGCTGTCCTTTGCATTATATGAAGTAATATCAATATTGCTGCCGTTTGCGCTGCCCTCCGCTTTAAGTGCAAAGCCTGCATCCTGCTGTGAACGGATCCAGTAGTAGTTACCAGAGCCAAATTCCTTGAGCGTCCACTTCTGGCAATCTAAGCCATTTGACGGCCACTGCTGAACGTTTGAATTATCCTGCATAACAGCACCGGCAACTTCCATCATAAATCCAGAGTTTACATTTTTGAATGAGTAGATAACATCAGTATTCATTGATGTTCCCGGGTCTGTTGCCGGTTCTAAGATCCAGTCCTGACAATTTACACCATTTATCTCCAACTGCTGAATATTTGCACCAGATGCAGTCGATGCACCTGAAACTTCAACAGCAGAAGCCTCTCCTGTAATTCTTGTACGGATCTTATAGCTGCCATCGCCATTATCTGTCAACATGAACTGCTGGTTTGTGCCGCCATTATACTGGTATATATCAATATTCGTACCATTTGCAGTCTTTTTTCCTGCTATATCAAGTACATATGTCCCACCATCGCCTACACATGAAGCAATGTAGTAATAGCCATCACCAGCACTGTAGAGCTTCCAGATATCGTGTACATCAGAACCGTTTGAACCCCACTGCTGCACGTTTGCGCCGTTTTCAGCCTTTGCGCCTTCAACCTGCATATATAAACCAGACGCCACATTCTTTATCCGATAAGCTGAGCCTTCAGTGAAGCTTGCCGGAACAGGAGTAACAGGACCGCTTGGCACTTCTGTATACCCTGCACTTGGCACACCTTTTTTTGCAAAACGCAGATACATCATATTGTCCTTTGAATTCTGGCAGCTGCTATAGGCGTTACAGTAATTCTTTGCATCGCCTGCGGAAAGAGAAACATAGCTGTAGTTGCTTTTCGGACGCCATGAACAAGCATCTGCCGTGCTGTTTGAATCGCCGCCCTGTTTTGTTCTTTTACAATTTGAAAATGTTGAACCTGTTTCTGCAAAATGTCCTATATATGCTGCCTTATCCCAGTCGCAGATAACGTTTCCGCCGTTTTCATATACACAGTTTTCAGCGAAAATACTTGCATCGGACATTACAGTATAAGCCATGCTGAATTTATTTACATAGTTATTCATTGAGTGGAAGTAGCCCCATCTCATAAGTCCGGGACCTCTTGTGCTGCAATCGTTGAATTTATTGGAAATGAGGGACATTCGTGGATATCCGCCGTACTTTTCTTTATTAGCCGCATCATCAGCAGGATAACCAAGGATAAGACCATATTTATGGCCGCCAAATGAGCTGTCTGAAACGGTACAGTAATCAGCATCGTAGCAGCAAGCGAGGAATTTATCCTCATCGACCAGACCTGTTTTTGGCGCATAGCCGTAGTTATTATGTCCTGTGAATGTCACATGATCGACCCAGATATTTTCACCTGAGCCGAAATAGCACACGATGGAGTCATTGTTATTTGACTCAGCATCATGCTGCATCTCAAAGTTTTTAATGATAATGTTGTCGCCTGTGCCTGATTTAGATGAAGTGCAGAACTGTACATTGAATAAAGTGTGTGCATTATAGCTGCCTATGATAGTCTTATTGCTGTGAACATAGATTCTGCCTGCCTGACACATATATCTTGTGCCGTTCATGTTAAGCTCTGTAACCTTTATATTGCCTGTAACTACAATAGTATAAGGCGTATCAGAGGTAGCGTATTTTTTCAGATCGTCAAAAGTTGAAACCTCAACTACCTCACCAAACAAACCGCCGATATCAGCAGCCTTTATATTGCCTGTATTGTCATTAGAGCAGTAGCCGGCAAATCCCTGCAAGCCGTCAGAATTTAAAAGCCATGTTTGGCTGTCAGAGCCTTTATACGTTTCAAGAGTCATACCCTTCGAGCCTTGTGTAAGTGCAAGAGATGTATCAGAATAATTCACGATCTTATAATACAATCCATTGCCCAACCGGTCATTTTTTACAGGAATGATATACCAGTGCTGAGATTTAGCCGATTCGCTTCCGAACATGACAACATTTGCACCAGCAGATACTTTATAATTCTGTGGTGTAAGAAGACGTCCGGACTGAGCATTCACCAGCTTGAAAAACGTTCCGTTGCCATCTGCGCCTACACGGTCGAATCTCCATGAACATGAAAGATCATTCCCAAGCGCCTTTACTGAAAGAGTCGAACCGTCTGTAGTTCCGTTTTCAGTGAGAACCTTTGAGTTATCTTTAGTTGCAATATTCATCAGCTGAGCCGGATAGTCAGTTGAAATTGCTGCCGCCTCGATAGCGGCACCTGTGCCAAACAACGACAGCAAGCAAACTGTGAACATTAGCATCGCAAGCATAACAGCCTTCACTTTTGTGAATTTCTTCATTTTTAATAAACCTCCTTAGGAATTTTTATACTAAATATAATTATAACACATTATATCTATAATTGTATATGATATAATTTCCCTTTTTTATTGCAAAAGCAATCAAAATTAGAACTTGTCTTCATAAGTGAAATGTGCCGAAAAGACGAGTTCTTAGTATCAATTTATGCCGCCATTTACCGGAAAGACCTGTCCTGTTACAAAGCTTGCAGCATCAGATGCAAGCCAGCAGACAGCCGCTGCGACCTCCTCCGGTCTGCCTATTCTGCCCAGAGGCGTTTCCTCAGCAAGAGCCTGAATATCCGCTTCCGAAAGATGCGAGTTCATATCCGTTCTTATAACTCCGGGCGACACGCAGTTCACACGCACCCCGGAAAGTCCCACTTCTTTTGCAAGTGCCTTTGTAAAGCTTATCACAGCGCCCTTTGCAGCGGAATAATCCACCTCACACGATGCGCCTATTTCGCCCCAAACAGAGGCTATATTTATGATACACCCGCTTTTTCTTGAAAGCATATCCGGCAGCAGACAGCGTGTAGTTTCGGTAGTTCCGAATAAATTCACCTGATAAAGATCATGAACATGCTTTTCAGTCATACACTGAAAAAGCTCTGTATATGATACCGCTGCATTATTTACAAGCACATCTATATGCCCCAAAGTCTCAAGCGCACGTCTTGCAAGCAAGGCCGCACTTCCTTTGCGGCTCAGATCGCACTTTATCACCTCAGCTTTGCATTCTTTCTTTGCTTTCAATGCAGCAGCATCGTCTCTGCAATAGCCTGCCGCAACCATATATCCCTGCGCAGATAGTGCTTTGGTTATTGCAAGACCAATTCCCCGTGTACCGCCTGTTACAAATGCTGTTTTCATAAATATTTACTCCTCCTGAATAAGTAAAAACCTTTAATTATGTCTCCACTGAATGCGAGCGTAATTTCTTATTTAACATGAATATTTTC
>CAMWPG010000035.1 GCA_947176075.1 uncultured Ruminococcus sp.
ATAAACTGAACCTTAGCTTCATTACAATAGTACGCCTTTTTCGAATCATATGCCTGCACACGGGCTTCACCAAGCAGATCTATTCCCAATGATATAGCATGATTTACCGCTTCAGGAGCAACAGTTTTTGTCACCGCCATAAGTTTTATATTATCATTTGGACTTCTGTACTTCGCTTTAGCTTCACCGATCTCTGAACAGATATGCCGATAATTTTCAGTAATATATTCAAAATCCGTTTTCATATTAATCAGCACCTCCACTCGCATCAATTCCTTCTACTATTATAGAATCATAAAGCTGTAAATAATCACTTTCCTTATTAACTGCAGAGAGAACATAATTATCGCCCTCGTAAATTACATCAAGCTTTCGAAAAGAAATCTCTTCTCCATCCAGTATGTATACACCTCTGTAGTTAACAAGCGCAGTAGTTACCTCTCCTGTAAGTACATTAGTCGTATCCTCCGGTATATCACGAAATCTGATAGCCATTCTCGGAACTTTAATACCGTTATATTCTCCTTTTTTGATATTGTTATATTCTCCTTTAACATCTTTAACAATACGAACACGTTCGGTTCTGTGCTGAACAAAATCTGATGCCATATTCTCACTGTAAAGAACCAACATAACTTCATTTTCAGAATCGCAGGGCCTCAGTTCTGTAATGGTAGCTCTGGTACTTGCAGAAGAAGTTGAAAGGTATATAGTAACACGATCGCCGACCTTGAAGTCGATATTAGTATTATCTATAACACCAAGCATATACCATCCATAGCTTGCTATAGTTTTGCCTATTATAGTACTGCTTTTAAGGCTCTCATCATTTGTTACAGATTCAAGATCCTGTTTAGTTATTGAACTAATATTAGCTATTGACAACTTTTCCTCATATCCGTCTGCATAGCTTGCAAAGTATGCAGAATTAGGCGAAAGTATTGTATCTATAGGATTTTGCTTCTGCAGCTTAAGACTTGCTATCTGATCTTCGATCATTGAGATCTGTTCAGTATAATTTGTTGTACCTTGATTTATTACAATTTGATACGAACCTAAAGCAGCACGAAAATCTTCCTCTGCTTGTTTCATACTATCGAGATTACCCAGATCTCTGTAATAAACGATCTGATTGTAATACTGTGAAACCTGATTTGAAAGAGATGCCGGCTGAGCCATTTCGAGCACCCCAGTATTTGAAATTTTTTTCAGAACCTCCAGTTCCTTTTCAAGAGCTTCTATCTGTTGATTTTGTTTTATAGCCGCATTATTCCCATAAATGTCGGCAACAGCACCATTTCGGCAAACCTTGCCGCCGTCAGGTACATTATAGCTTATACAGCCTTGTCCGTTATATGAAAGTATCGTTTCATCACGTACATAGACACCTTGCATAGTTACTGAAAGCTCCGCAGATGACGGCACAGCCGTTTCTGTCTGATAATCAGTATCAAAGAAGTGATAAAATATAGTACCTATCATTGCAAGCACTGAGATGGACAACAGAACAAGCAAAATATTTGTTAATGTGTTTTTCATAAGTAATCATTTCATTCGTTAGAATCCAATATTGCGATAGGCCGCAATGGCTTCAATGTTGAGATGGCGTGTTTGTATACAAGATTCTGAGTGCCCTCGCAATCAAGTATAATTACATAGCTGTCGAATCCACGGACAATACCTTTGAACTGAAAGCCGTTGGTAAGAATAATAGTAACCATAATCCTTTCCTTTCGAGCCTGATTCAAGAACACATCCTGTAAATTCATCATTTTGTTCATATATATACTGCTCCTTCCTCTTTGGTCTATCTGTAACTGTACCTAAAATAAAACATAGTACAGTATTATATTTCTTCATACAAAAAGACCTATTTTATATTATATCACAAAAATTTATTCTTGGCTATAACTTTAAGACATTTTTCTTGAATTTTTTTCAAGTTGTCAGTTTTATCCAAAATAATCCACGATATATGTTTATTTTTCCTAAACCATGTGAGCTGTCGCTTGGCATAATGACGTGTTTGAAGCTTAATTTCATTTATACATGCATCAAGCTCCTTGCTGCCTTCAAAGTAAGGAACAAGCTCTTTATATCCTATCGCGTTTGAAGCTGTCTTTAATCTGCCGTGTACCCAGATATCAAATGCCTCTTCTACGAGTCCCATATCAATCATTTTGTCAACACGCATATTTATACGATCATAAAGATCATAACGAGATGCGTAATCAAGACCTATTATCATTGAATCATACGGAGTTTCTGCCATACGGCTATTTGCTTTATGTTTACTGAACTGTTCTCCAGTATCAATACATACTTCCAGAGCACGTACAACTCTTATAATATTATTAGGATGAATACTTTCCGCCGCATCTGGATCTATTGCTTCAAGTCTTGCATGAAGAGCCTGTGCACCGTTTTCATTGGCGTAAGATACAAGCTCATCTCTTAGTGCGGGATTGGCGCAAGATTTAGAAAATTGCACATTATCAAGTAATGATGATACATAAAGACCCGTTCCTCCCACGATAATCGGAATCATTTCTCTCCTATGAATGTCACAAATAGTATCTCCTGCAAGCCTTATATAATCCGCAACGCTGAAAGATTCTCCCATATCAAGAAAGTCTATAAGATGATGTGGAACACCTCTCATTTCCTCCTTAGTAGGCTTGGCAGTCGCAATTGACATTCCCTTGTATATCTGCATAGAATCAGCTGAAACTACCTCTCCGCCATAATATTCTGCCAAAGAAACACCAAGAGCTGTCTTACCAGATGCAGTAGGTCCTACAACTGCCAATACAGGGATTTTTTCATTTGCAGCCATATTATATCCTCCTAAACTGCTTTTCAAGCTCATGTCTCGTTATCACAAACATTACAGGTCTGCCGTGAGGACAATGTCGTATATTTTCATTATTGTATACCTCTTCAGCAAGCTTCTGAAGTTCTATAAGTTCATTTCGGTCATTGGCTTTTATAGCAGATTTACAAGCTATAGTGTGCAGCACATCATCGAGATACGCCGGCTGAGGATTAGTCTTACCAAGCACGATATTGTGTGCTATTTCAGTCACTATTTCATCTATGCAAAGTTCTTGTGCAAATGTCGGTATTCCAGTAACAAAAACATTCGGCACCTTATCATAGTCAAATGCAAATCCCATTCCGGATAAAAGTTCTTTGTTATCTTGAAGAGCGTTGATCTCTTCAGCTGATAGCAAAATACTTACGGGCGTCATGAGCATCTGCCTACAATGCCCCGCCATGCCGGATTTGAGCTTTTCAAATATCACACGTTCATGCGCAGCGTGTTTATCAAAAATCAAAAGCTTACCCTCTGCCTCAGCAATGATATAATTTTTAAATATCTCCCCCACCACTTTGATATTATTGCGACTTTCTATTAAGGTGTCATCATCACGTTTTTCATCCAAAGATTTTTCATCATTACTTTCATCAAGATCATTTTGAAAATGCTCTTTGAAAGGCTCTTTACGCATAGTATTAGAATATGATTTATTCTTTTCAGTTTGATAAGCGATATTCTCAGGCTCTTCACTTTTCAGTTCAGTCACATCAACGCAAACATTTTCCTGTTCACAATAATATTTCTTTTCCATATTCTCATACCTTGTAACAGGACTTGTGATCGAAATTGTGTCACAGCCCGACGTCCCATCAACAGTGGAATTATGTTCTGCAATTACAGATTCAAATGGTAAATATTCTTCTACAGGCAAATTTACAAGAGTATTCATCTCTGGAAGCTGCGGCTGCTTAAACAGATCGTCATCTGGAACAGGAGCTGTCCAATCAGTAACAGGCTTTGGGGTCTGTATCCGAAATTCATATATAAGTCCACTTTGCATAAGCGCATTCTTTATTCCAAAATACAGCCCATCTGTTACATTTTTTTCATTAGTAAAACGCACCTCTGATTTTGTAGGATGAACATTTACATCTATATCAGAAGCATTCAAGGAGATCATAAGTACACATGAAGGGAACTTTCCTGTCATAATAAGATTTTCATATGCACTTTCTACAGCGGCACTGCAGGTTCGTGAGCGAACGTATCTTCCGTTTATAAAAAAATTCTGAAATGAACGGCTTGATTTTGCATAAAGCGGTTTACAGGTATAACCAGTAACATTCAGATATCCGTCATCAAACTCCACCGGAACCATATCATGTGCAAACTCTTTGCCATATATAGCGTATATAGCTGAATAAAGATCACCGATTCCATCAGTGCAGAATTCAAGCCTGTTGTCACGTATCATTTGAAAAGCAATATCAGGGTGAGAGAGTGCTATTTTCTGCACTATTTGACTTACTGCATTTGCTTCTGAAACATCCTTTTTCATAAAACGCTGCCGAACAGGTACATTATAAAACAAATCACGTATTACAATTGTAGTTCCATCAGGACATCCTGTTTGTTCAGGTTCACCTTCCGGTATGCTGCCGTTTATGTCGTATCTCGTGCCGAAATCATCCTCTCTTCTTTTTGTAAGAATGCTTACCTTTGCAACTGCTGATATTGAAGCCAATGCCTCACCACGAAATCCGAGTGTATATATACTGTCAAGATCATCTTTGTCGCTTATTTTGCTTGTTGCATGCCGAAGAAAGGCTGTTGGAACGTCCTCTGCCTGCATACCGCATCCGTCATCGGTAATACGCATATAGGTAGTACCGCCACGCTTTATTTCAACCGTAATATGTTTTGCTCCTGCATCGACTGCATTTTCGATAACTTCTTTAATTACAGAGGCAGGACGTTCAATAACTTCACCCGCTGCGATCAGTTCTGATATTTCCTTACTAAGTACAGATATATGCGGCATTATAATGGCGCACCTCCTTTATAATTTTTATTGACATAAACAATATTTCATATAAACAGTAAATTAATACATCAGACTTATATCACGTATCACATTTTCCATGGACGTTTTTTATCTGTCCACCCTTTACTTTTCCAGTAGCTTGCATCGGCTTCATTCATGCCACGTTTCTGCATTTGACGAATGACAGAAAAAAATATTTTCGTCTTAAAAGATGGTTTGATATGTCCTTGATTTCTCAATATTTTGCTTGTAATTATATCAAGCTTCTTTTCTATTTTTTGTTTCTTTTTAGAACTTACTCTATCCCACGAAGTTTCCATTACAGCAACACCGTATTTATAAGTTTTAGCAATTCCCCAAAAAAATGTGCTGTGAACCATATCCTTATTTGTACTTTTCATTCCTGCACCAGCAGCCGTAGAAATGCAAACAGCCTGTTTAGAAAACATCTTTTCTTCAGGACGGTGTACTATCCAGCGCCAACCGTAATGATCCAGAAATGCTTTCATGGCGCCTGTTGCATGATATACATAAACAGGACTTGCCAGTATAATTACATCCGCATTATCAATTGCCTGTGTAATGGGAAATATTTTTTCAAAATGCGGACATTTTGTTTCAGATACACTAAAGCAGGCAGTACAGCCAATGCAAAAATCTCCGAAATCCTTAGGTAAGAAAAACTCTTCAACTTCGCCATTTAACTTTTTTGCAAGCAATCTTGCAATATTGCATGTAGAGCCTTCATGGCTCTGTCCATGTATTATTGTTATTTTCATTGTTTTTCCTTTCACATTGCTTATATATTTTAATTTATATCTTTATTTTATAAATATATATAAATAAATGCAATATATCTTTTAATCATGTCTCACGAAGAAGCCCAAGAACATCACCGAGCAGCTCTCTGCACTCACTGTCCGAAAGCTCATCTGGATTTGTTCGTCGAAGCATATCCAGAGCCTGCTCACGTTTAAGATCAGAAAAGCTTATCTGACCGCTGTCTTTTTGAGCAGTGGCGCTTTCTTTGACAATACTGAGTTCCATTTCGGTAAGGAGCTTTCTTGCTCTTTTAACGACCTGTTCAGGAAGTCCAGCAAGCTTTGCTACCTCTATTCCATAGCTATCATCAACTCCGCCCGGAACGATCTTTCTGAGAAAGCGTATGGAATCACCGTGCTTCTTTACAGCAATGCTGTAATTTTTTATACCGTCCATAGTGTTTTCAAGCTCTATAAGTTCATGATAATGTGTTGCAAACATTGTCTTGCAGCCTATCTTTCTGCTGCTGATATATTCTGCAACTGCTCTTGCAATGCTTATTCCGTCAAATGTAGATGTACCTCGTCCTACCTCATCAAGAATAACAAGGCTATTTTTTGTTGCATATTTAAGAATATCAGAGACTTCGCTCATTTCCACCATAAATGTACTCTGACCGGATGTCAGATCGTCAGATGCACCAACTCTCGTAAATATCTTATCCACTACAGATATTCTCGCATACTCCGCAGGCACAAAACAGCCTATCTGCGTCATAAGAGTTATAAGTGCGACCTGTCTCATATATGTAGATTTTCCCGACATATTCGGACCTGTAATGAGCATCATACGATTATCCTTTAAATCAAGGTAAGTATCATTAGGAACAAACAATTCATCACCAAGCATATGCTCCACTACCGGATGACGTCCGTTTTTTATCTGAATAACTCCGTCAAGTGCGATCTCAGGTCTTGCATATCTGTTTTCTATTGAAATATTTGCAAAAGAACAAAGTACGTCAAGCTGTGCTACAGCATTTGACGTTTCCTGAACGCTTTTAAGTTCAGAAGCAAGTATCTCCCTTATCTCAGAATAAAGAGCCTCTTCAAGCCTGAGTGCCTTTTCTTTTGCACCCAAAATATCATTTTCAGTCTTTTTAAGTTCATCAGTAATAAAACGCTCACAATTAGCAAGCGTTTGCTTACGAATGTAGTGAGGAGGTATCATGTCATAATATGATCTTGTTACTTCTATATAATATCCAAATACACGGTTAAAGCCAATTTTCAGATTTTTTATACCTGTAGAATTTTTTTCCTTCTGAAGAATATCCTCAAGTAATTCATTACCGCCATCCATTATAGTTCTTAGATGATCAAGTTCTTTACTATATCCTTCTGCTATAACTCCGCCATCCTTTATAGTTACAGGCGGATTGTCAACTATTGCACGGTCTACAAGCTCTGAAACGGATTCAAGCGGTGATATGTGACTATCAAGAGTCATAAGAAGTCTGATTCCCTCAAATTTCCTTATTTCTGCCTTTATTTCCGGCAGCTGTTTTGCTGTAGATGCAAGTGATTTAAGGTCTCTTGGCGTAGCTGTCATATATAATACCCGGGTCATAAGTCTTTCAAGGTCATATACACGGCTAAGATTATCTCGCAATTCCATAAGGCATATACTGTTTTTCATAAGCGCAGCTACTGCATCATGACGAGCCATTATCTTTACAGGCTGAACAAGCGGCTGTTCTATCCAATTTTTCAACATACGTCTTCCCATTGAAGTTTTAGCATCATTTAAAAGCCAAAAAAGAGAACCTTTTTTCTCCTTGCCTCTTATAGTTTCAGTAAGCTCAAGATTCCGTCTCGCATTCAAATCAAGTCCAAGATAAGACTGAGAATCGCATATTTCAATAGAAACAAATCTTCCGACTGTATTTTTCTGAGTTTCACGGATATAGTCAAGCATAGCGCATACTGCGCAAAAATCAGCACCGTTTGCTGTAAGTCCCAGCATTTCCGGAGAAGTCACACCAAACTGACTGCATACAAACTCTCCATTTTTCACGATAGAAAAGCACTGCTCGTCACGCATAGTAACTGTACATCCAAGACGTACCTTGATAAAATTCATAACGTTGTCAATGTGTGCTGCTTTTTCCGAAAGAAGTATTTCAGAGGGAGAAAGCCTTGACAGTGCATCTATTATTTTTTCCTCACACTCAGATATTACAGGACGCATTGCCTGAAGCTCTCCTGTCGAAATATCGGCAAAACAGATACCGACACAATCATTTTCATCTACATAAATACATCCTATGTAATTATTTGAGCCATCCTCCAGCATACTGCTTTCAATAAGCGTACCAGGAGTTACAATTCGCACTATTCCACGCTCCACAAGTCCCTTTGCTGAAGCCGAATCGGTAAGCTGCTCGCATATCGCCACTTTATAGCCCTTTTCAATGAGTCTTTTCAGATAAATGTCAGCACTATGAAACGGAACACCGCACATAGGCGCACGTTCTGACAATCCACAATCTCTTCCTGTAAGAGTAAGCTCCAGAACTTTTGATATCTCAATAGCATCATCAAAAAACATTTCATAAAAATCACCGAGACGATAAAACAGCACACAATCAGGATTAGCTTCCTTGACAGAAATATACTGCCGCATCATAGGCGACAGCTTTTCCTTATCTATTATCATAAATCTTACTCCTTGAGTTATCTGATCAGTGACATCCTGCACTGCAATTGGCACAGTTTCCGCTGCATCCATAATCACCGGAATGACAAGTGTCCGGATCTTCTCCGCTAAGGCACAGAGAAATAATTGCATCAACGTCATTCATCATAGAATCAAGCTCCTGCTTTGCCGCCTGAAATTCTTTCATATCATCTGTAGAAATTATATCTTCATACTGAGCTTCAAGTTCACTCTCCCATTTTTTCAACTTTTCATTGTCGGGCGTTTCTTTTTCGGATTCTCTTTGATAATTCATACGTTCAAGCTGAAACTGACATATATTTCTCTGAAGCTCCTCATTTGCATCATTTGCTTTTTTAGCTTCAATATAACGCTTATATCTATCATCCTGCTGAATACACTTTCCAAGATTTCTTACAGCCTCTATTACCGTCATTCTTTTTTCCTCCTTAAACAAGCTCGCCGCTCACTGCCCAATTTCGTGCATCAGTGATTTTAACATCTGCAAATGTTCCTATCAAAGATCTATCTCCTCTGAACTCAACTATCGTATATGCACTGCTCTTACCGAAAAGCCAGCCTGCACCCTGTTTGCTTTCTCCTTCCACCAGCACATGAACTGTCTTGCCTATAAATCTCTTATAATTCTCCGCTGCAACTTCTCTTTGAAGCTTAAGCAATCTGTCCATACGAACACGTTTTTCTGTGTCTGTAGTTGCATCGTTCATTTTCGCAGCTGCTGTACCGTTTCTTTTTGAATATATAAATGTGAAAATATTGTCAAATTTCACCTGCTCCACAAGCTTTAACGTGTCTTCAAATTCTTTCTCAGTTTCGTTTGGAAATCCGACCATTATATCACTTGACAGCGCAAAGCCTGCACTTCTTTCACGCAGGTAATTCACTATTTCAAGATAGCTTTCTGCCGTATAATGACGATTCATACGTTTAAGAACAGAATTGCTTCCGCACTGTACAGGCAGATGCAGATGCTTTCCTACCTTGTCGCATTCAAGTATAGTATCAAGAAGATCTGTTCCTGCATCCTTAGGATGAGATGACATAAATCTGATCCAAAAGTCGCCCTCTATCTCATTCAGTCTTCTTAGCAGCTGTGAAAAGCTCATTCCATCCGGCAGATCATTTCCGTAGGAATTTACATTCTGCCCAAGAAGCATTATCTCTTTATATCCATTAGCGACAAGCTCCTCTACCTCACGAATGATAACATCAGCGCTGCGGCTTCTCTCTCTTCCTCTCACATAAGGTACTATACAGTATGTGCAAAAATTATTACAGCCAAACATTATAGGAACCGATGCCTTGAAACTGCTTTCTCTTATCTGGTAATCAGCGCCGAATTCCTCTTTATATTCCTTAATATCATATGCAAGTTTTTTACCCTCGTAATGCTCAAGCATAAGCCTTGGAAGTTGACTGAGCGCAGATGTACCAAAAAGAATATCAACAAAATAGTAATGCTCACGTATTTTTTCAATAGTCTTTGGCTCTGATGCCATACAACCGCACAGCGCCAAAATAACTCCAGGATTTTCCATTTTATATTTTTTCATATTTCCAAGCGTACCATAAACTGTATCCTCTGCACTTTCACGAACAGCACAGGTATTCAGAAAAATAAGATCAGCTTTTGCATAGTCTTCAGTAAACTTAAATCCCAAAGCTGAAAGTATGCCCTTTATTTTTTCGCCGTCAGAAACATTAAGCTGACAGCCAAAGCTATGTACATAAGCAAAAGCGCCTTTTCTGCTGTACATTTTTACATATTTACGAACCTGCTGCGCAAGCTCCGATTCTTTTATATCCCACGCTTTAATATTCATTTTATAAACCTCATTTCAAAACACTGCATTTCAATGTCTATTATAACACAGCACCTTATATTTTTCAAGTAATTTTTTCCCATTTTCACGCAACTCAACTTTAAAATAAATCAAAATTATATCAGTCATAAAAAGCTATTCCATTTTGTGAAAATATCAAAAAACAGTACTCTGAAATAAATTAAATTTTAAAAATTGATTTGCGCACCCCATTTTATTTCCAATAATTCTATCATATGATCTGAATCTTGTCAAATGATAATTTGTTTTTACAGCACAATTCCAATAGAACTTGCAAAATGTGACAAAACACGGTATAATAAGTAAAAAAGCTTTCCTGCATCTTTCAAGCAAATTGCAGATTGCTGTCACAAAAAATACACACGGCATGGATATAATAAAATCAAGTTAAACGCAGCAAAAGCTGTTTTTACTATTTGGACTTACCGCTTCCCCTTATGAAGCGGACAAAAAACAGACGCAGCCTTTCAGCAGCGTTTTACATATATCCAAGCCGACAGCCACTCTCCTGCTGTCGGCACTTTTTATAGGAGGAAATATGCACCCAATATATGCAAATCAGCGATATTATTCGCTCAGCAATTACTATAAAAAAACATTTAACAAACGCATAATGAAAGCTGTTATAGACGGCGGCTTTTCATGTCCAAATAAAGATGGAACTCTGAGTAAAACCGGCTGCCTTTTTTGTGATGGCGGCAGCGGCTACTTCACAGGCAAAGGATCTGTAACAGAACAACTTATTGCAGAAAAAAAGCGTATTCATACAAAATATAAATGCGCTGGAATTATCGCCTATTTTCAAGCTAATACAAACACATATGCACCTGTTGACGTTCTCAGAAACCTTTATGAAGAAGCACTGTCTGTACCAGATGTTGTAGGTATATCTATAGCAACTCGTGCAGACTGCATTTCAGAAGAAGTATTATCATACTTGAAAGAACTTTCTGAAAGGACTTGGCTCACTGTTGAACTGGGTTTACAAACCATACACGAATCTACCGCAGAAAAAATGAATCTATGCTGCAAAAGAGAGCTTGTTCAAAAATATACATATAAATTAAAATCTCTCGGAATAAGAGTTTGTCTTCACATAATAAATGGTCTGCCAAATGAAACTATTGATGATATGCTTGAAACAGTAAAGACCGCTGCAATGTGGAAACCTGATGGGGTAAAGCTTCAGCTGCTTCATGTTATAGAGAATACTCCTTTGGCAGAAATGTATAAAAACGAAAGCTTTCATATTCTAACCGAAGATGAATATACAGATCTTATAACAGAACAGCTGCGGTTTCTTCCGCCTGATACTGTATGTGAAAGACTTACCGGTGACGGCGATGCAAAAAAACTCATAGCTCCTTTATGGAGCATAAACAAACGCCGAATACTTAATATTATAGCTCAAAAGCAAAAGCTCAAAAACAGCTTTCAGGGCGATAAATTCAACGGATAAAATCTGCTGTCAATTTGCATCATATTCTGCAATATACGGAAGATTTCTATAATGCTCACCATAGTCGAGTCCGTATCCTATCACAAATTTATCCGGTATAGTAAAAAGCGTCATATCAGCTTCAAAATCTGTCACTCTTCTTGAAGGCTTATCAAGAAGAGTAATCACACGAAGAGAAAGAGGGGATCTCTTTTTAAGCAACTCTGTAATATCTTTTAGAGTTTGTCCCGTATCTATGATATCTTCAACTATTATAACATGATATCCGCTTATATCCTGAGAAAGATCAAGAGTTATTTTTATATTTCCACTAGAAATTGTACCATCATAATAGCTGCTTGCAGCCATAAAGCCTATTTCACAAGGTACTGTAACTGCTCTGCAAAGATCAGCCATAAATACAAATGCGCCTTTAAGAATACTTACGAGAAGAATAGGAGTACCATCGTACAGTTCGTCTATCTTCTTAGCCGCAAATCTGATTTTTTCTTTGATCTCCGCCTCTGTAATAAGTATTTTCTTGATTTTTGTTTCATATTCTTTCAACATAATACATCTCCTTTAAATATGCAGGATAAAATACATTATATATATTATAACATAAAATTATGAATTATTTGTAATTTCATTTGTATGTTAATCAAATTGTAACATATGTCTGATATAATAGCAGTACATAATATACATATAAGGAGGAACATTTATCATGAGATTAAAAGACAAGGTAGCTGTTATTACAGGCGGAAGCAGAGGAATTGGTTTTGCAACTGCTAAAGCATTTTTAAAGGAAGGTGCGATTGTGATAATTTCAGCAAGTTCTCAAACTAATGCTGATAAGGCTGCTGAAAAGCTCATTGCGGAATGTCCAGACGCATCAGTTATGGGAATCAGTCCTAAGCTCAGTGATTTTGAAAGTATAAAATCAGCATTTAACAGCGTTCTTGAAAAATATGGAAAGATAGACATTCTTGTAAATAATGCCGGAATGTCTGAAAGCACACCTTTAGCAAATTACACAGACGAACTTTTTTCAAAAGTAATGGACCTCAATGTTAAGGGTGTATTCAACGCCTCAAAAGCAGCAGCAGATATAATGGCTGAAAATGGCGGCGGCGTTATTCTTAACACATCTTCCGTTGTAAGCATTTATGGTCAGCCAAGCGGCGTTGCATATCCGACATCCAAGTTTGCAGTGAACGGCTTTACAATTTCTCTTGCCCGTGAGCTTGGACCTAAGGGAATAAGAGTTAATGCAGTCGCACCGGGAATTACTGAAACAGATATGATGAAGGCTGTGCCTAAGGAAGTAATAGATCCTCTTATCGCACAGATTCCTCTTCGCAGATTAGGTCAGCCTGAGGATATTGCAAATGCATTTGTTTTCCTTGCGTCTGACGAAGCATCCTATATAACAGGTGTGGTGCTCAGCGTAGATGGCATGGTAAGAACCTGATACGAAGATATTTATAAAACAAGTATAAAGAACCTGTATTCACAAGCATGCGCAAACATATCTTGTGAATACAGGTTCTAATTTTTTTCTAAGGCTTTCTAATCATCAATTATTTTCAATAAGCATACTCTTCATCATGCAAAGGTCAAATACATCAAGTCTGTCATCTTCGCATAAGTCTGCTGCTTTCCAGTCGGCAAGCTTTACATCCGGTACTGCTAAAAGCCACTTTTGAAGTATGACTGCATCAGCAAGATTAAATTTACCATCTGCATTGACATCTCCAATAACCGTCTCTGATATGCCGAGCTGTAGCTGCTTGATAAGCGCTGTTCCATTAGATGTAGTGCAGGAGCAATACAATGTCTGCTTACTTTGTGCAAGCGACAGAGAATTGACTATATCCATTGCCAATATGTCTCCTGTCTTTTCCCAATTTGTACCATTTAACAAATAAACTGCCAATTCGTCCGGATTCTGCGAGTTTACCGCAAGATAACATTTCCCATCAACAAAAATTGGTATCTGTGAGAAAGCGTTTTCAGAAATGGATTCCGGCAACGGATAGTATGTCAGCTGTTCATTTGAAAACTTATATACAGCATTCTTGCTGCCCGACGGTGCTATCCACGCAGTATTTCCATCCGATACCATAGAAACAGTACCGCAGGCAGTTTCTGAAACTGTTGTTACTTTCCACTCACCGCTATTATAGATAGCAAGTTTTGCCTTATTTCCATCGTTAATGTCTCGATAAGCAATCACTGGCTCGCCATTCAAAATAGAAATGGACATATTACAAGCATTTTCAGCAATGTTTTTACCGATTGTTTCCATTGCTTCATTTTTATGGTCATAGCAGACACTATGTAATGCGTAAGGAAAATTTCCTGTAGTATATGTAAAATACAGCTTATCTCCATCAGATGTAAGAGCTGCATATTGAGCAAGCTCTGTCCCTTTATATACCTCTGTCCATTTGCTCGCAGACGGATCATACCTGCATAAATGCAGAATGAAATTCTTATCTTGATACAGTACATATGGAGTGTTTCCGCAAAATGCAAGCTTTGGCTGATTCATATCCATATAATTTCCCGAACCAACAGGCTTCCCTATATCTGTTAGTTCTTCGCCATCAAATCTGTAAAGCTTTGCAGACGAATCATTTGATGCAATTAGATATACTGTACCATCTGCTGCCGATGCTAATTGATAGGGCTTGTATTCTCCTAAATTATCGCTGCTTATGCTTTGCCATAATTTTACTTCAGAGAAATCTGCAAAATCAACAGAAAATGTCAAAGACTCTTCATTCATCACAATATCGCTGATACGTATTCCACTATTTGTTCCGTTTGAATAGACAAGCGCTCCGTCAGTAATATCAGCATTCCAATCAAGAGAACCAACAGAATTCGAAGTATTTTCACCGCCATAGTTAGACGAGAAAAGATCTCCCTCACCAGCATTCAGCGCAGTCTCTCCTGGACGGAATACATATATTTCGTCCTGATCGCCCTTAAAATTTCCGTCAGCTTCCGTATTCACACGATAAACAACTAAACCTGTTCCGTATATTTTCACGTCCATTTCGTCAGAATACCGCTTTCCCTGCTGCCTATATTCCACAGCGAAAAATTCCGTATCAGAGAGCGGCGTTTTCAGAAGATAAAGGCGATTTCCGCTGTCGGAAGAAACAGGAGAAAGTGTGTATGTTCCGCTTGATGTAATATCTTCGGAATTCAGCCATCCTGAAATTTTCGCCCTATTGTAAGCAAGCGGATACTGCAAAAATACAGAATTTGATGCCATAATGTCCCAGACTCCAACCGGAGCTCCTGTACGATTATTACGATATAAATCAGGATACCCGAGAGAATGCAGAAATTCATGGCACAAAACGCCCTCTGCACCTGTAATCTGATTCTCAAAAAGCTGCTTACTGTTCTGAATGTTTACTCTATTAACTGAGAGTCCATTTAATTTTAGCCCGTTTAGAGAAAAAGCTCTTGGCCATATTGGAGAACTCATATTGGCTGCCTGACCGTCAATTACAAAAATGATATTGTCAACAATTCCATCAGAATTTCCATCCATTGGAACATCTTTTGAAATATCAATATTCTGAAGTATTTCGTATGCAATTTGTTCGCAGCTTAAATATTCTGTCTCATCATAATTAAGAACATACGGAATTATTATACCGTTATCCATCTGCGGAAAATAACTGGTTACCTGCATATTACCGTAGGAGATCGCATTTATATATCCTGATAGTGAATGAATTATATCAGTATTATTACACATTGAAACAATATTTTTAGTACGCTCCTCCATAAAATTTGATGTTGAAAGCTGATCTGACTGCGCAAAGAGTACAATATTGTTCAGCTGAACTGTTTCGGTTTCTGCATTGACCGGCAGAACAGGTACAGAAAACGCCAATAATGCCTGCGATGTAACTGCCGCTGCAATTTTTTTGAATAAGGTTAATTTTGCCATAGCTGTTTTACATAATATAAATTTATCATTCATGTTTATAAATTCCTTTCGCTCATGTATTACATAATAC
>CAMWPG010000036.1 GCA_947176075.1 uncultured Ruminococcus sp.
CAAATTACGTAACATGGAACGATTTAATCCAGTTTATGCTAATGCTTATATCTGGCACATCATTACTGTACATGATTTTTCATAATAATAAAAAGAATTAACCGCCCCTGCTTCCACACTTGAGACGGTTAATTTTTTAACTTTCGCAACGGGAGCGACCGCCTATCGGTATACTCTCTTTACATATATTATACCGAATTTCAGCGAAAATGTCAAGTGTTTTCGTTTTTTATTTTATTTTTATTCCTTGATTTCGGGCAAACCAGCTACAGAGGTCAGCACTGACAATACGCCAGCCAAAACAGCTGCGGAGCTTATAGCAAGCCAGTTTACATCATCTATAAGAGCAGATGTTCCTATTGTTGCAATTGCAGTCTGAGCTACGGTTTTAACAGCACGTATACTTGCTGCTTTTATCCAAACTTTCCAATTTTTCTTCATTTGCATCTCTCCCTTTCCAAATCGTCAATTCTGTGGTTTGCTACTTTTATCTGCTCCTCTATTACAGGTATGCGCCCAGCGAAGTTATTGTGCTTGTCCACTTTCTTTTCAAGCTCTAAGATACGATAATTTGTCAGCTTATTGGCAGTTAAAATTCCTCCGAATGTACCGCAAAGTGTACCTATTAGAGATAAAGAAGCTACTACTATAGATTCTGTCAAGATGATTCACCTCACTGCTTTTATGAATTTGACATTGCCGTTAAAGCGGCGACCTGTGCTTTCAGCTCGTTTATCTGAGTTTGCAGGTCATCTTTATATGGTGTGTAGGTATTGTCGGTAATAGATGCATATCTAAGCATGGGATAGAATGTAAGATTATTGACAGTTTGACCTTCCCTAATATATATATTAACTTTAATATTTGAATAAGCTCTACTGTTAAATGTTGTACCACTGCCAAAATCTAAATTACCTATATTGCTCATATTTGCCAACAAAAAATATTTATTTGGATTGCCGCCTGTAGGACATCCTGAAATTATGTAATCTGTATTTTCTGAAACATTTACCTCGCCGATTAAAAACTGTATAGCTTGCGTTGCAGTGCCATTGCAAGTAATGCTGCCATCTGAATTTCGTGTAAATGTTACGCCACTTTCAGTGGTTGTAGCGGCTGTATTTTTGAGAAGATTTTTGCCTTTTATCATTCCTAAATATTTTTGCAATTCAGTGATGTAATTTTGCGATGTATATAAAGAATTTTGCAATTCACAAAGACTAACACTATTACCAAAAGAATCAGTTGCAGTAACATCACCAGCAGTCCATAAATTACCGTCCCAGTCGAGGGTAAGTGCGTTGGAGCGAGTATCTTGAGAAGTTCCATTTCCTATGATACGTGCATATTTATTAGACGTATCAATAATATTAAATGCACCGCCGACATGCTGGTATTGACTGCCTGCAACAGTGCCTGTTCCTTCTGCGTGAGAATACAGACAGTATGCCTTGTTGTTTTGATAATCACCGAAAATTTCACCACAGATTTCTCCTGAGCTGTTTTTCCAGAATCTTCCGACACCAGTATTTTGCGCCTGCATTAAAACTGAATTTAGATATGTTTCAAGAGCGCTGGTTTGCACACAGGAGCTTAATTCAGCTGCAAGTCTTTGACCTAAAGTATTATAGTTGTAATTTGAGAATACACCTTTTCGTGCATTTTCTATTTCTTGTATGATGTTGGTGTCAACTGACAAATTGCCTGCGATCTCTGTTGTTTGATTGAGTATTGAGTTCATTTGAGCGAGTTTTTCATCTACGATATCTGGAATAGGAACATTGCTGCCCATTACTGCTTCTTTAACGTAAACAGGCGGCATTTTGAATTTTATTATAGTTGTATTCTCTTTGATACCGATCAATTCCATTCTCAGCATACCGGCAACAGCAGTTGCTGTATCAGGAATTTTCCACAAGAGGGCTATATTCTCACCTGTAACAGCTTTTGCAAGAGCAGTTTCAGACATACTTCCTTCGGATGCAACTGTACGTAAAATAAATGTGCATTCTGAGATATCGACATCATTATTTTTTGTTTTAAGCAAAAATTGAATCATGTCTGAATTTTTTTCACCTTGAGTCAAAAGATATTTGATTTCCTTTGTGTCAATGAATTTGTCTTGGGCGGTAAGTTTTATCATTAAATCACTCCAAAATAAAAAAGTAAAGACGATATATTGAATGGGGTAGATCGCCTTTCAATAGTAGTCTCGTTCTAAAAAAACTTGAAGCTTTTTTTTCATATTTCACAAAAAATTAAAAAAGTTTTTTGGTGCAGTATTTAAAAACCACATTACCAAAAAACTTTTTATTTTTATACGATTTGAAAGATTGCCCATAAAACCCCATAGATAATCGGTTGATGGAGCATATAAATAATAAGAGAATGGCGACCGATCCATTCAACAGGATGTAGACTTATCTTGGAAAGCGAGTGCAAAAGACCGTATTTTTTTAAAATGCGATATATAAAGTATCCTGTAATATACAGAAACATCCATGGAATAACAGGGAAATAATCGCTTGAACTAAAGTCATCAGGCGGAAATCCAAGGTATGCTGTTATCATATTTCTATAAAGCATATCGGGCATTTCTATCGTCCAAATATTTCCTATTCCCAAAAAGCCGTTATAAATATTTTTCATGAAAATAAAAATACAGAAAAATATCACCGCAGCTGTGATTGGCTCTGCTTTTTTCAAAAGCCTATCAAGCGGTATCATAAGCAGCATTCCTGAACCTATTAGACACAGAACCCCAAATTTCACGGCTGCATATGGAAAAAATATTATTGTTACAATACTTATTATCAGTGAGCATATCAGAACTATCAAACTGCGTTTTAATTTGCGGCGGCTGAAATTCACGCAAAAGCCGGAAAGCAGAATAAATGTGCAGCATATGCTTTGCTGCCATATATATGCGCCATATGTATTAAACCATTCTAAATCACAGTCAAATATAAAAACCATATCCCATAATGCATGATAAATTATCATTTCCAGAATAGCGACTCCTCGGAGAGCATCGGGAAGTGTATATCTTGTCTTTTCCATTTGAATTCTCCTTTAATATTTACATTATAGGAATAATAGCATAATATTATTTTTATGTCAAGCAGCTTATAGGTTGCTATTTTAAGGCAATGCTTATTTCGTTTCAAAATACTTGCAAAACATATAAAAATGTGTTATAATAAAAAATATGATACCGGAGGTTTGATATATGATAACACATTATCTTGATAACGCAGCTACTACAAAGCCATCTGCTGCCGCTGTTGATGCTATGATGAGATGCTTTTCGGAACACTATGGCAATCCGTCATCGCTTCATATGGCAGGACTTCAGGCACAGCAGGAAACAGATCATGCAAGAGCTGTAATTGCAGCTGCTCTTGGCTGCGATACAAGGGAGATATTATTTACATCATGCGCTACTGAGAGTACAAATATGGCACTCAGAAGTACAGCCGCCGCTTACGGCAGACGAAGAAAGAAGATCGTTACAAGTGCAGTGGAGCATGCATCTGTGAAGAATACTCTTGATTTCCTTTCGGTGAATTATGACTTTGAGATAGTCAGAGTAAAGCCTGATGAAACATGTACATATAAAGCAAGTGATTTTTTTAATGAGTGTGATGATGATACGGTAATGATAAGCATGATGATGGTGAATAATGAAACCGGTCATGTTTTGCCTGTAAGAGAAGTATTCTCTATGATAAAGAGAAAATTTCCCCATATTATTACTCATTGCGATGCTGTTCAGGCATTTATGAAATACCCAATTAAGGCAAATGCTCTGTGTGCTGATTTTATTTCCATAAGCGGACATAAGGTTCACGCTGCAAAGGGCATAGGTGCACTTTATGTAAAAAAAGGTACAAAGCTCAGACCGCTTATTTTCGGCGGAAAGCAGGAGAGGGGACTTCGTGCAGGCACGGAGAGTGTTCCATTGATCGCCGGTTTTGGTGCAGCTGTGGAGACTTTATCCTCTGATATGGACAAGCGTTTTGAGTATGTCAAGAGCCTTAATATTTCCTTGAGAGAGAAGCTAATGGAGCAAGGTAGCATTAGAATATTATCGCCTGCAGATGCTTCTCCGTATGTTCTTAGTATAATAGTTCCATCTATTCGATCTGAGATAATGCTCCATTATCTTGAAGCAAAGGGAATATATGTTTCAAGCGGTTCGGCTTGCTCAAAGGGAGCCGGCAGCGGAGTGCCGGAGATATTTGGTGCAACATCTAAGGAAGCTGACAGTATTTTGAGAATAAGCTTTTCGGCTGAAAATACAGAGCAGGATATCGCTGCCCTTGCAGAAGCAGTAGCAGCAGGACAGCGGGAAATAATGCATAATTAAAAATAAGTGAGGATAAAAATATGGCAGCAAATGAAATTATTCTCGCCAAATATGGCGAAATTGCTCTTAAAGGACTCAATAAAAAGACCTTTGAGGATATTCTTATGAAAAATCTTCGCCGCAGACTTCGAAAGGCTGGTTCATTTTCAGTGACAAAGGCTCAGTCAACCATTTATATTGAACCAAGAGAGGACGGGCAGGATATTGACGAAGCACTGGAATGTGTAAAGAAAGTTTTTGGTATAGCGGCAATATGCAGAGCAAAGGCTTGTGAGAAAAATTTTGAAGCCATTGCAGAGCTTGCAAAAACCTATCTTGCAGATCAGCTGCTTTGCGCAAATACATTTAAGGTAACGGCAAAACGTGCAGATAAGGCATTTCCTATGAAATCGCCTGAGATATGTATGGAGTTAGGTGCGGCTTTGCTTGATGAATTTCCAAATCTTACAGTAGATGTTCATGATCCTGAGGTAACTGTTACAGTTGAGATACGTGACACTCACGCCTATATACATGGTGAGAGTATTAAGGGTGCAGGAGGACTTCCTGTTGGTTCAAGCGGCAAAGCGTTGCTTTTGTTGTCAGGAGGAATCGATAGTCCTGTAGCCGGCTACAGAATGGCAAGGAGAGGTGTTCACATTTCAGCTATTCACTATGTAAGTCCGCCGTATACCTCTGAACGTGCAAGACTTAAAGTCGAGGCACTTTGTCAGAAAATGACAGCCTACTGCGGTAATATAGCATTCTTCTGTGTGCCTTTTACAGAGATCCAGGAGGAGATAAAAAGAAATTGTCCTGAGGAATATTTTACTATTATAATGCGCCGTCTGATGATGAGGATAGCTGTAAATATCGCAACAGAGGATAAATGCAGTGCGCTTGTTACAGGCGAGAGTATAGGTCAGGTAGCAAGTCAGACTATGGAAGGTTTGACCTGTACAGATGCAGTTTGCAGCATTCCTGTTATGCGTCCCCTTATTGCGCTTGATAAAACTGAGATAGTTGAAACATCAAGGGAGATAGATACATTTGATATATCCACTCTGCCTTATGAGGATTGCTGTACAGTGTTTACTCCAAGACACCCAAAGGTTCGTCCGCATCTGGAGGATATCGAAAAAGCAGAGGCTAATTTTGATTTTACGCCGCTTATTGAAAAAGCAGTGGCTGAAACTGAAATGAAGGTCTTTAAAATGGGTGAAGAGGTAATATTGTGATATCTTGAAAGGTTAGTGAAATAGATGAAAAACATGAGTGTATCATGTGAGGAAGTTGTGCAAATTTATAGAGAAAATGCAAATACTCTTGACAAAGCCATTGAAAGTATTGTACAATTACTTGATAAGAGAGATTTAAAGATCAGTACCGCAGAAAGCTGTACGGGAGGACTTTTATCGGAGCTTATAACTAATGTTCCCGGGGCTTCCAGAGTTTTTGAAATAAGTGTGTGTACTTATTCAAATGCTGTGAAAAGCAGGCTTCTTGGAGTACCTGAGGAGATTCTTTCAAGGTATGGCGCTGTAAGCCCTGAGACAGCAAAGGCTATGGCAGTGGGATTGCAAGAGCTTTCCGAAGCTGATCTGTGTATTTCAATAACCGGTCTTGCAGGTCCTGGAGGAGGATCTCCAGAGTGTCCTGTTGGCACTGTATATGCCGCAGTAGCTTTTGAGGATAAGCTTTGCACAGCGCATATCAAAGCCTATAAAATGCATTGTGAATGCCGTAGTGAGGTGAGATATGCTGCGGCAGTGTGTGCTTTTGGAATAGCTCTTAGAATGCTTTTGGAGGAGTAAGAATGCAGGAAAAAAAGCCTGACATCAGCTGCAAAAAAACTGTAGAGCAGAAAAATCATCCTGTCGGCATGAAATCCGAAACAGAAAGCCAAAAAATAAAAAGTATTCGCAGCGCACTGTATGAGATTGCAGAAAAGGAAGAAGAAAAGGAGATCTGTGATCGGATCACTGAGAATGTAAAACTTTTTAAAGATAAAAAAGATAATCCTGAGAAATACGAGAGAGAAAAACGTATACGTGAGCTTATCGCTGCAAAGAAACAGACGGATGAAGTGCAGCGTAAAAGCAACGCTCACGGACAAAAAAGAAATTATTACAAGAAGAAAAAAAGGCACATAAGAAAGAAAAAGGTATCTGGCGGAGTTATTCCAAGAAAGGGAGATACTGCAAGCGAATTACTAAGAAAGTCTGTATTTTGGCTGTCAGCTTGTGTGTTTGCAGGCTGCCTTGTGTGGCTCGGAACTGAGCTTTACAGCAGATATGATACAAAGCAAAAGTATGATGATATATCAAACAAATATATCAGCAAGGAGAGCACTGTTTCTACCGATTACAAAGAGGAAAGTACCCAAGCAGCAAGCTCTGATGATGTGGAAATACCTACCGAAGCGGCAACATATAAGCTGATACCCGGTGCTGCAAATCTTCTTGAGTTGAGTCCAGATGTTGTAGGCTTTATAAGTATTCCTGATACTGTTGTAAATTATCCTGTTATGCAGAATAAAGATGACATTGAGGGGCAGGAATTTTTTTTACAGCATGATTTTTACGGAAATGATTCTCATTTGGGTTCGATATATATTGATTTTCGCTGTAATTTTGATGAAGTGGGCGAGGACGGTCATCTCACTGTACCTACCTCGGACAATCTTATTGTATATGGTCATGATATGAGAGACGGTTCTATGTTTGGAAGCCTTAGAAATTATAGCAATCAAGACGGATATTACGAGCAGCACCCTATAATTGAACTTAACTCTAATTATGAGGAATATACATTTAAAATATATGGTTATTTTATTGCAGATGCTGTGGATACCTCTGATACACGCTTTGAGTATTGGAATTATATTAACTTCCAGAATGAGGAGGAGTTTTACGGATATGTGAATGAAATAAAACGCCGATCGCTTCGTCTTACGGACGTTGATGTTAAATATGGAGACAGACTTCTTACATTATCAACTTGCAGCAGCATTATAAGTAATGGACGGCTTGTAATATGTGCAAGAATGCTTCGTGACGGTGAGGATCTTTACGAGGGAACTCGTAATAGCAATCCTAATCCTAATATAAAATGGCCAACTATCCATTGGAACAGCAGCTCTTATGATCCTTTTGCAGAGTTCGTTCCATATGGTTAATATTTATAGAAAAGAGATGTTTTTATGAAAAGGAATCTTTTAGTATGCGCAGCACTGCTTTCTGCATTTGCCTGCATTGCATCAGGATGCAGTTCTAAAATTGATCAGACAGCAGAGGTTGGAACATCAGCCGAGGAAAAATCTGAGAATATTGTTTCGACAGTTGAGGAAGAAACACAGCCAGTAACTGAAGAGGCAACAGAACCGCCGCTGCTTGAACGTGCCAAGAAGCTTTTGGCACAGAATCCGGATACCATAGCGTATATAAGCGTTCCAGGTACTGGTGTTGATAATCCGGTAGTACAGACAGAGGATAATGATTATTATCTCAATGTGGGCTTTGATGGAATGTCTTACAGAGCAGGTACTGTATTTATGGATTGGCGTGATGTTTTCAGTTGGAAGGAAGAGGAACATTCTGAGAATATTGTTCTTTATGGTCATAATATGGCTGATAATACCATGTTTGGTTCACTAAGACGTTACCGTCAGGATCTTGAATTTTATAAGGAAAGCCCTATTATAAAATTCAGCTCTAATTATAAGGATTATAATTATGTTATCTTTGGATTGATAATTACATCAGGAGATTCAGAGCCTCCGAGTGATGACGTTTACGCAGATCCTATGACATGGAAGGGATTTCCGTATTGGAATATGGAAGAACTGGACGACGAAAAGCATTTTAATTATTATGTTGACACTATCAAGAAGAATAATATGATAGAAAATAAGGTGGATGTTAAGTTCGGAGATGATATTCTTACGCTTTCTACCTGTTATTCTGACGAGGACAATTCACGATTCCTTATAGTAGCGAGAAGACTGCGTGATGGCGAAACAGAGGCATCTATCAAGAAGCTTGTAAACAGTGAAGTTAAGACAACTGAGTCATCCTCATCTGAGACTGACTCAAGCGAAGCTGAGTGATAGTTATGATGAATATATGCAGAGCTATTATAAGTCTTGCAGCGGCGGCGGCAGCGGCGTTATCGATCACTTTTACAGCATTTGCAGATAATACTGTAAAAAATACGCTGCCATACTCCTCACCGGAGGTTCACAATTATTCTGTTGCAGATGTAGCCGGATTTCGAAGCCGTGAAAAGGTTTCGGATAAGAAAAAGCTTTCGCTGGTGGAATATGAAGAGGTAGATGCGCAAAAGGCTGCTTTGAAGCAGACCTTGAAGCCAGGAGAACTTGCTTCATCAACGTTAGGAGCAGCAGTCGGAGCAGCTCCTGCTATGAGCCTTGCACAAGTAAAGTCAGGTTATTTTGGGTTTACAACATATGGTTTTGGTCATGGAGTGGGTATGAGCCAGAATGGTGCAAATGCTTATGCTACATATTGTGGATATAATTACGAGCAAATACTTTTTCATTACTATCCGGGAACTACGCTTGTTCAGACAGAGATCCCATCTGTAGTGTCAGCTGGCGGCAGGAGTGGAAGTGTACTCGACATAGTTTCAATGGTAGTATACAATGAAATGTCCAGTACAATGGCTGTAGAAGCAATGAAGGCTCAGACTGTGGCAGCATATACTATTATAATGAACCCTAACGGAGGATCGTCATCGCTTATATGTAAGTCAAATCCTCCGGAGAATGTTCGCAGTGCGGTTCAGTCAGTTCTGGGACAGGCATTATACTATGACGGAAGCTATGCAATGACAGTATTCAGTGCATCAAGCGGTGGATATACCGCAAGCTCCTATGATGTTTTTCGTACTAATTATCCTTATCTTATAAGCGTACCGTGTGAGTATGATTCTACTTATGATCCGCATTATGGTACTGTAACATATTTGTCAGTCAATGAAGTGCGTTCACGTTTGCAAGGTGCATATGGAGTAGCTCTTTCTGAAAACGCTTATTCGTGGATATCTCTTAATACGGGCGATGGCGGATATATAACGAGTGCTGTTATTGGCGGAACTAAGACTGTTACAGGTGAATCGCTTCGTGCAGTACTTGGACTGAAAAGCGGAAGATTTACATTTGTGATAGGATAAGTATAAAAAACGACAGCTGCACTGATATTGTAGTGCAGCTGTTTTTTACTTTTAATGGTTTGTTATCAGTTTCGTTTAATGTTATTGCCCATTCTGCCTCTCATTCTATTTTGTTTGCCGCAGTTTTTATCAAAGGAAGGATTGCAGCAATAGAAATTTTTGGCATCGAGGTCATCCTGTATGATACGCAGTGCTTCGCCGAATCGTTGGAAGTGTACAATCTCACGTTCTCTTAGGAACTTTATAGGATCACGCACGTCAGGATCTTTACATAGCCTGAGAATATTATCATAAGTGCTGCGAGCCTTTTGTTCTGCGGCAATCAGCCATAGGCAATTAAAAATTAAAATTTCCAATTGATTTTAATCGGTATTTCCTTTGTTTCGGGATCACGATTTCCAACAGTAATATAGTCGATCAATTGATTTACAATGTCATGTGTAAGATGTTCCAAAGACAGATATTGTTCAAGCTGCTCCTTTTTGCTTGCTGTATTTATCTGTTTTTGTTCAATTGCTGCTATCTGTAAGGACAGTTCATTGATTAAATTTTCATATGTACTTTTATCCTTGTGCAAATCAGCAGACAACTCTATAAAATCATCTTCCGTTATGATTCCCTTAACTTTGTCAAGGTACAGTGTTTTGATACCTGTTGAGCAATTAATCATTTTCGCTTGATATTCCTTTAGCTGAACTTTAAGATTTTGTTTTTTCTCGTCAAGTTTCTGGTTAAAAACAACATTCTTTTCAAGTTCCTCCATATCAAGATATTTTTCTGTGATCTTCTTTAATTCTGACAGTACATATTCTTCCAAAACAGCAACAGAAATAAAAGAACCAATACAAGCATCTTTGCAAGCATTTTTTGTAGAACATTTCAAATAGCGTCTATCATGTGCTTTTGTAGAACGCATTACATAACCGCAATTCATACACCTTACTTTTTTTGCAAAGATTCCTATTTCACCATTAGAAAATGGCTTTGCTTTCTGCTTGATCATTTGCTGCACTGTATTCCATAAATTCATATCAATGATAGGTTCATGTGTTCCCTCAACCCTGATCCACTGTTCTTTTGGAATCGGTTTGTTTTTTTTACTCTTATAAGAAACGCTTCCATATTTTCCTTGAACCATATTACCGATATAAATTTCATTCATTAGCATATCAGCAACAGCAAAATATCTCCATAACGTGCTTTGCTTTGTAACGGGCTGTTTATATCGCAGTCCATGTAAACGTTTGTACTCTGTTGGATTTGGTATTCCCTTTTCATTTAAGTATCTTGCAATTGCACTTTTTCCCATACCTTGCGAAAATAGGGTAAAAACTTCCCGAACTACCTGTGCAGATTCTTCATCAATAATCAGGTGCCCCTTTTGATTTGGGTCTTTTTTATATCCATATAATGCAAATGCTCCGATATGTACGCCATTTCTCCTTTTATTAGTTAACACGCTTTTTATGTTTTCCGACATATCTTCTAAGTACCATTCGTTAATAAGTCCATTTATTTGACGGGCTTTTTTGTTACCCTTATTTTCTGTGTCGGCATTGTCTACGATACTAACAAAACGAATATTCCAAATAGGAAATAATCCATGTATGTACTTCTCTACGATTTCAAGTTCTCTTGTAAATCTTGACTGTGTTTTGCATAACACAATATCAAATTTATGTCTTTCTGCATCTTTTAAAAGTTGATTAAATGCAGGTCTGTTTCTGTCAGAGCCTGTGTAATCGTCATCACTGTAAATATTGTAAATCTCCCATCCTTTTTGAACAGCATACTCTATTAAAATAGATTTTTGATTTTGAATGCTCTCGCTATCATCTTCTTTGGATAGCTTATTTTTGTCCTCTTCTGAGAGACGGCAATAAATTGCTACCTTCATCGTTTCCATCTTCTCCTTTCGGATTTGATAAAAACAAATCGGCGTTATATATACTGATAATACTATAATAAATCCGATTTGTAAATAGTTTTTTTAAGTTTTATGTCGACTTGATTTGCTTCATTCTGATTTATTATATCTATCCATTTTTTTGTATAATTTTCTGAACGTTCCTTTTCATCTTTGCTTTGAAATATATTTTTGCCGTTTATAATTTGTTTTCTTGACAATATAACCTCCTCCTATCTATATTGTATGGATATGTAGTATTGCTTGGCTTTTATTAATATTTTTTATAAATGCTATTTGTTAAAGATTTGTCTATAAATCCAACCATTCTTATGCGAAAAGCCACAGTCCAATTCGAACTGTGGCTTCTATAATTTATGCTATAGAATTTGTTAAATCTTATTTATATAAAATTTAATATAATAAGAAGTTTAATTTGTGCGGTATTGCCTTAAATCATGTTCATTATGTCTCGAGAATAGATGCTGGAAGCTGCGGAAGCTCAGGAATCTGTTGAGCGACATAATACATAAGAGCAGTAGCATCAGAGTTATCGATTTTTCCATCTTTGAAGCAATCAGCATTTGCAATTTGCTGATCGTTTAGCTTAATGATGCTTACCAGAGCCTTGTTGATATAAACGAGATCGACAGTTGAAACAGCTCCGTCTATGTTCACATCACCATATTTTATAGAATTTTGTTTGCTATCGAAATCTTTTCCATCATAATCAGCAACAGCAATATTGTTTATTTTAGCATATTCATGAGCTGCTGAATTTTCAGTTACTAACATTTTAAGTTTGTTAGAAGGAATAAGTGCCCCGCTTTCACTAAAAATATATCCAAAAGCAAGGCTGCCAATATTTTCAACTGAAGCAGGAATGCTTATTTCTTTTATTGCAGGACAATTAACAAAAGCTTGCTCGCCTATAGATGTTATGGTATCGGGAAGAGTAACAGATGTAAGTTCATTACAACCGCTGAAAACGCAATCGTTGAGCGTTGTTACATTTTTTGGAATAACTATATTGGTAAGGGCATCACACTCAGCAAATGCATAGTTATCTATAGTGTCTATAGATGTGCTGCAATTAACGTCAGTTAAAGATTTACAATCACTGAATAACCATTTATTAAGAGAGGTAATGCCACTACCTAATTTTACGGAGGTAAGATCATCACAATGAGAAAAAGAGCTTATACCGATTGCAGTTACACTATCAGGAATTATAACAGTTTCAAGTCCGCTTCCATAAAATACATAGTCTCCGATTTTAGTAAGACTTTCAGGAATCTCAATGGACTTAAGATTTTTACAGCCATAGAATATCTGATCGTTTATACAAGTAAGATTAGATGGAAGCTTTACACTTTCAAGACCTGCGCAGCCATAAAATGCTTGTTTATTGATTTCAGAGATATTATCAGAAAGAATGATTGATTTTATATTTTCACAGAAAGCAAATGCACCAGAATTGATTTCTACAACAGAATCTGGTATAACAATGGCTTCAAGAGCTGATTTTGAAAACATATCAGGACGAATAACCTTTAAATTATTCGGCAGTTTTACATTTGTCAGAGAGTAGCAGTTTGAAAAAGCCGCAGTACCTATCTCCTTAATACTGTCAGGAAGCTCAATAGAAGTAAGACCTGTATAAGCAAATGCACTATTAGAAATGTCAACTACTGTTTCCGGAATTGTTATATTATCAAGAGAGTAACAATTATAAAAAGCGCTTCCCAAAATTTTGGTTACACCTTCAGGTATTACTACTTCTGAAAGATAATGACAATCCTGAAACATGAGAGTACTTATCTTAGTAAGAGTGGAGGGCAGTACAACAGATTTAAGGTTTGCACAGCCTGCAAAGGCTTCGCTGCCTGCTTTTGTAAGACCTTCCGGAAGAACGACAGACTCAATTCCTGTCATTGTAAACGCTGTTTCTCCGATTCTGGTGAGACTGGACGGAATATGTACCTTTGTAAGCTTGGCACAGCCGCAGAAAGCATTATTAGCGATAGTTTCTACAGTGTCTGGTATATATATTGATGTTATCTTAGAACCATAAAATGCATCTTTAAATATAGCCGTTACAGGATAGTTGTTTATGGTATCGGGTATTTTTATTTCAGTAAGATTGCAGCCCTCGACAAGTCCCTTGATTTGAATAGTGTCATTTATTAAATCGTAATCGAAATAATCTTCCGGTGTGACCTCCATATTTGCGAAATATTCATCGTCTGATGATGCGACTATAGGAGCAGCTTCCGTTATAGAAAAAGCTGCATTGTCAAATTTCTCCAATGCGAGCGATGCAGGTGCAGTAACGAGCATAATTGATGATGTTGTTGTTAAAGCTATAATTGCAGCCAAAGCTTTTCTGAATGTTTTTTTCATTATTTCCATATCCTTTCAAAATTATAAAATGTAATACTGTTTAGTCTTGATTTGTATAAGCTACAATCATATATATGTTTATTATACAATATTTGTTTCCACCTGTCAAGTCTTTTGGTAAAATTGTGATATATACTTACAAATGTTTCTGTAATATATGAACAAAGCTGCGGCTAATGATTGCCGCAGCTTTGTTCTTTAATATAACACATATCGATGTTATATGGATATTATTATTTTATTTATTCCTCAGAAACAGCATCTGGAAGCTGTGGAAGCTCAGGAAGCTGTTGAGCAACGTAATACATAAGAGCAGTAGCATCAGAGTTATCGATTTTTCCGTCTTTGAAGCAATCAGCATTTGCAATTTGCTGATCGTTCAGCTTAATGATGCTTACCAGAGCCTTGTTTATATAAACGAGATCGACAGTTGAAACAGCTCCGTCTAAGTTCACATCGCCGTATTTTACATCATTTGTTTTGTTATCGAAATCTTTTCCATCATAATCAGCAGCGGCAATATTACTTTCCTTAGCATATTCATGAGCTGCTGAATTTTCAGTTACTAACATTTTAAGTTCGTTAGAAGGAATGAGTGAGCCGTCCTCGCCGAAAACATATCCAAAAGCAAGGCTGCCGATATTTTCAACTGAAGCAGGAATGCTTATTTCTTTCATTGCAGGACAATTAACAAAAGCTTGCTTGCCTATAGATGTCATTGTGTCAGGAAGAGTAACAGATGTAAGTTCATTACAGCCGCTGAAAACATAATCATTGAGCTTTGTTACATTTTCTGGAATAACGATATTAGTAAGGGAATCGCACTCAGCAAATGTATAGTTATCTATAGCATCTATAGATGTGCCGAGATCAACATCGGTCAAAGACTTACAATCGCTGAACACCCATTTATTGAGAGAGGTAAGACCATCACCTAATTTTACGGAAGTAAGATCATCACAATGAGAAAAAGAGCTTATGCCGATCGTAGTTACACTATCAGGAATTGTAACAGTTTCAAGTCCGCTTCCATAGAATACATAGTCGCAGATCTTAGTAAGGCTTTCAGGAAGTTCAATGGATTTAAGATTTTTACATCCATAGAACATCTGATCGTTTATACAAGTAAGATTAGATGGAAGCTTTACACTTTCAAGACCTGAGCAGCCATAAAATGCTTGTTTACGAATTTCAGATAGATTATCAGGAAGAGTGATCGATTTTATATTTTCACAGAAAGCAAAAGAACCAGAATTGATTTCTACAACAGAATCCGGTATAACTATGCTTTCAAGAGCAGAATTTGAAAAAACATCAGGGCGGATAACCTTTAAATTATTTGGCAGCTTTACACTTGTCAGGAAGTGGCAATTTGAAAAAGATGCAGTACCGATTTCCTTAACGCTGTCAGGAAGCTCAATAGAAGTAAGACCTGTATAAGCAAATGCGCTATTAGAAATATCAACTACTGTTTCCGGAATTGTTATATTAGCGAGTGAGTAACAATTATAAAAAGCAAAATTTTGAATATGGGTTACACCTTCAGGCATTACTACTTCTGAAAGATAAGGGCAATCCTGAAACATGAGTGTGCTTATCTTGGTAAGAGTTGAGGGCAATACAACAGATCTAAGGTTGGTGCATCCTGCAAAGGCTTCGCTGCCTGCTTTTGCAAGACCTTCCGGAAGAACAACAGACTCAATTCCTGTCATTGTAAAAGCAGTTTCTCCTAAAAGTGTAAGACTGGATGGAATATGTACCTTTGTAAGATTTGCACAGCCGCAGAAAGCATTATTAGCGATAGTTTCTACAGTATCTGGTATATATATTGATGTTATCT
>CAMWPG010000037.1 GCA_947176075.1 uncultured Ruminococcus sp.
TGTTGTCGAAGTTGTAGAATCTGTTGAGCCGAGAATATCGCCGTTATCACTTGTGCCAGTAGTTGTATCTCCGCCCATTGTAGGTCTTGTTCTGGATGTAGTAGTTTCAGAAGTAGTAGTTGTTGTAGTTGTAGAGGTTGAAGTAGTTGTTGTTGTAGAGGTTGAGGTAGTGGTTGTAGTAGTAGAAGTTGAAGTAGTAGTAGAAGTTGTTGTATTCTCTGTTGTTTTCTCAGGCTTCAATTCATCGAACATACTGATAATTCCATTGGAATATGTAGATTTACTTTCTTCATCGATATTTACATTAATGACCTTGCCGCCGACAACGTCAAATGTTATCTTTGTAGTGATCTCATAACCATCAGGAGCTTGTGTTTCTTCAAGAACATAAGATCCGTTAGGAATTCTCTGAAGCTTTACAGCGGTGCTGCCGGATGTCCATGTAATAACATTACCATCCTTTGCAATAGTGCCATTTTCAGCTTTTACCAGATCAATAGAACCATCACCTGTATAGGTAAGCTTCATTTTTGCTCCTGGGATCTCAGTGGTTTCTTTTCCGTTTTGGCCAACCTTGACTATAGATACAGTTGAAATATCATCAGTCATTTTAATGAGTCCGTTTACATTCTGACCATCAACAGTTGCATTGCCATTTGCGTCTACTGCAAATGTAATTTCTGTTGTTACAAGATAACCGTGAGGAGCAACCTCTTCCTTGAGTGTATAAACACCTTCATCAAGCTTTACAATATACGGTTTTGCCGTGGAATCCCATTCCTCAACCAGCGTACCATCAGCATCAAATATTTGGAGATGTGCTCCAATGACCTCATCACCCAAAATATCTACCTTGCTGATTCCAAGCTGATTTTTTTCAGCATCATACATAACTGTATTGCCTGTTATAGTGCCGTCAGTTTCGATAGTAAATGTGATTTCCTCAGCTATCTGGTAACCTTTCGGAGCTCTTGTCTCAACCATAACATATTTTCCACCTGCAACCAGTTTTTTATCACCAGTTGTTTTGCTGTCAATAGTGATATGATGTGCGGTCTCTGTGGATTCCCAGCTATCGATCAGAACTCTTGTTTCTGTGCCTTTATCATCAGTGATTATCTGGTACAGTTCAAGAGATGCACCGGGCAGCTCATCATCGCCTGTAATTGATTTCTTACTCAAAGTTACCTCAAGAGCTTTGTCTTTCATGATTACAGTCTGAATCTCAGATGTTTCCTCTACAGTGAAAACTACATCTTCCGAATATGCATATCCGTCAGGAGCGCCTTCCTCGTGAAGTGTATATTTTCCAGGAGCAAGCTTGTCAATTTCATGTGGAGCAGTGCCTGATATCCACTTGTCAATAATATTGCCCTTAGAATCTCTGAGTTCCAGAGATGCACCCGGAATTTCCTTATCGCCTGTCATATCTGTCTTGGAGATTTTAACTTTAGTGTAATCATCCTTCATTACAACAGTGCCGGATTCTTCGCCGTTAACAGTTACTTTACCATTCTTATCAACAGAGAATGTCATTTCTTCTGCAACCAGATATCCCTCAGGAGCTGTGATTTCCTTGAGTGTATAGCTGCCTTCACCAAGCTGTATAGAATGTGGTACTGCCTTTTCAACAGTATTTCCTTCTTCGTCAGTAACAGTTACCTTATCAGAACCGGATAACCATTCTTCAATGATGTTGCCATCCTTATCCAGAATCTGGAGAGTAGCTCCGATAAGTTCATCTGTATTATTGATATCCTGCTTGCTTATTGCAACAGCGCCATTCGGAGCATCCTGCATTACAACCTTATCCACAGAACCATCAGCCGATACTGTGAATGTAACTGCTTCAGCCTTCTGGTAGCCTTCAGGAGCAGTCTTTTCAACCAACTGATAAGATGCGCCAGCAATAAGCTTGCCGTTGATCTCATGTGGTTTAACCTTGCCATCATCAGTTTTTCCGTCATCGCCGGATGTCCATTTTTCTATAAGTGATGGTTTATCGAGTTTATTGCCGTCCTTATCTGTGATTTGGTAAAGCTCCAGCTCTGCCCCATCAATTTCTTCGCTTGTAGTAGCATCTATCTTAGAAATAACGACCTTTGTAACATCATCCTTCATAATGATAGTGCCGTCCTTGTCGACATACTTTTCATCAACTGTTACTGTGCCGTCATTATTGACAGTAAATTCAATATCAGCTGTATAAGCATAGCCGTCAGGTGCGCCCTCTTCATGAAGCGTATAGGTCTTGCCAACAGAGAGTTTTGTTACATCAACAAGATGGTCGTCCTTGTCGGATGTCCATTCGTCTATAACGTTATTTTCCTCATCCAGAATCTGGAGTAAAGCTCCTTCAACCTTGTCCTGACCTGTAATGTCACGCTTACCGATCTTTATTTCTTCAATAGCCTCATCAGTCATGATGATTGTGCCGTTTTCATTGACATACTTTTCATCAATTGTTACAGTACCGTTCTTGCCGATAGAGAACTTAATATCTTCAGCATAGGAGTAGCCATTTGGAGCGCCTGTTTCAGAAAGAACATACTCTGTATCAGCTTTAAGCTTTGATCCGGAGATAGTGTGTGCTTCATCTCCTGATGTCCATGAATCAATAATGTTTCCATCAGAATCTCTCAGTTCGAGTTTAGCACCCTCAACCTCTTCACCGGCAATGTTTTGCTTAGAGATTACAATATCATCAATAGTATTGTCGGTCATTACAAGAACGCCATTTTCATCAACTGCATCATCCGATGAGGCAGTTACCTTGCCCTTTTCATCTACGCTGAATGTTATTGATTCAGTGTAGGTATAGCCGTCAGGTGCGCCAGTTTCTTCAAGGATATACTCTTTATCAGGTGTAAGACCTTCGATCAGATGTGATTCCTCAGAAGAGGTCCATGTGTCGACCTCGTGTTCTGTGTTATCATCATCAATGTAGTAAACACGCAGTGAAGCGCCTGAAACTTCGTTACCGCCAATATCACGCTTAGAAATATTTACAGAAACTGATTTTTCAGCTGCTAAAGCATCGCATACAACAATTGTGCCGTTGTCATATACATAAGCGCCTGTTTCTGAGTCTGCACCCGGATAGTCAGTATCCATACCATCGGTAGAAATGATCTTGCCGTCCCTAATTGTGAACTTTGCGTTTGTTTCAATAACAGAATATGTAATACCTTTTGATTCAAACTCGGTGCCTGTTTCCTTTAGAACATACGTTCCGTCGGGCAGATATCTGATAACCTGTGCGGAGTCGCCAGATATCCATTCAATGCCGTTTTGAGTGCCTTCTGGACCTTCATTGACAGCTGTAGCCTCAATTTCGGCGGTGATCTTTGTCCAGTCAATAGTTGTATCGGCAGCAAGCTCTTCTATAGTAAGCTTCAATTTTGCGCCGTCAACCTCTACCTTACCTGTAATATCACGCTTATCTATCTTAACCTCGGATGCGCTGTCTTTAATGATAAGTTCAGATGTACCTACAATGATATCGTTACGTTCATCAGGCTGAGATGTAGTTATCTCGCCGTCTTCAATTTCAAATGTGAAATCTGTTACTACCTGATAGCCGTTTGGAGCTGTTTCTTCGTGGAGCATATAGCTTCCGTTTGGCAAACCATAGATCTTAGTGGAAGAATCAGCAGATGTAAAGGAGATAGTATTATCATCGATAATAGTGTAATCAGTGCCTTCTACGAGTTCCTCTGCAATACCGTTAGCATTTGCTCTGGTAAGTTTAATGGAAGTAAAGTCTGGATTTTCACCATTAAAGATAACAAAAATCTCAGCACCTGAAATCTCAGAATTATCCTCACCTGCGATATCCTGCTTGCTTATAGAGATGGATTTATCTTTTGCATCTTTCATGACAATGCTGTTGCTCTGAGTGCCATCGGCACTTGTTACAGTATAATTATCACTGTTTTTATCGCTTGATACAACACCATTATCAATAATGAAGTCAAGAGATTCAGCAGTTGTGTATTCTTCCGGTGCGATCTCTTCTGCCATAGTATATTTGCCATCCGGCAAACCGGTTATAACAGTATCGTTTTGACCGTCTGAGAAGAATACGAGTACCTTATCCTCAAGAATATACTCATTATATCCGTTTTCAGCATTATCATCACTGAATGATTCTACACGCTTTAGAGCTGTACCGGCTCTTGAAACTTCTGTACCGCTGAGGAATTTATCAGCGTCATTCAGTGTGATACTGATTTTAGCACCTGCAAGCTCAGTTGATTCGTCAGTCAAATCAACCTTCTTTACATTTAGTGTAGAACGGTTGAATACTGTCAAGCTTGTAGATTTTACGGCGTAGCTGTCGTCGTCCATCGAAGCTGTATCAAAGTAACCATCCTTGATAACGACTTCAACATTAAGAGGAGCATAGCCTGGGATAGCTGTTTCAGACAATGTGTATTTGCCGTCAGTCAAACCTTCAATTGTATGCGGATCTGCTGTAGTCTCCCATGTCTCTGTGAAAGTTCCATTTGTCAGTGTAAGCTTTGCGCCAATGTATGGATTGCCGTTTATATCGAACTTAATGAAGCTCAGAACAGGATTTTCAGCCTTTGTGTTTGTTACACGAAGTGTACCAGGAACGCCTGCATCAAGAATCACCTGTGAACCATTTGGATAGCTTACAACGAAATTATCGTCGCCCTTTTTGATGACAGAGCCGTCTGTACATGGAGTGTCTGTTGCGGTGAGTGAACTCAGCTCGTATACAACATAAACAGTCTTTGAGTCTGCCTTAAGATCTGTAAATTCTACAGTTCCTTTGCCATTTTGAACGGAAAGCTTTGCTGTATCAACGAGATCATATTTTTCGTTGCGGTCATTATCAAGTGAATATTCATACAGACCAAAATAAAAATCACCTGTGAAATCATTGATAATTCCGTTTTCGTCCATAACAGACTTTGTAACAACAAGCTTATTGAGCTGCTGATCTTCAGGAGTATCAGTATTTGTAATAATAACACTCTTACTGTTGTCAAGCTTGCTTGTAAATTCAATAGGAGTTGTGCCGCAGCCATCATAAGAAACAATAAATTTCTTATCAGCCTTTTCAGATGTTGAAATCTCCATATTAGTGCGTTTCAGCGCTTCTCCAGCCATAATAGGCTTGCCTTCTGCATCAAGCTCGAACACATAGTATGTTATTTCAGGGTTAAGGTCATCAAACTTAACATTACTGCCGGATATAACTTCCTTAGAATCGCCGACCTGAGTATAGTTCTCGCCATCCTTAGTAAACAATCCTACTGTAAACTTAGGCTTGGTTTTTATATCATCAGATGACAGAATCTTCATAACTGTAATGCTGTAGACAGCAATTTCAGTATTGGTTATCTCAGTGCTGCCGCCAGCCTGTACAGCTTCATTACCTTGAACAGCTTCATAGTTTATTTCGTTGGACGAGGTATAAACAGAAAGATCGCTGTTTGTAAGAACGCCGTTTTCATTTGTCTCAAGTACATAGAAATCAATGCCATTCGGAACGCCCTTGAAAACTACATTGCCGGTTGCTGTGTATGCAGTTGGATTTTCTTCATCGTCCGGTTTTGCACTGAGAACCAGTGATTGAACGTCAGCTCCCTCATAGCGAACAAACTTGTCACCATTTTTTGTGAAAAGAGCGAAGTAAAATACATCAGTTTTATCGGAGTTTGCGTTCATTGTCTTGATAACTGTGATATCACCTACATTAAGTGTATTTGTTACCTCGATCGTCTGAGACTCCTTGGATATATCTATGTCATTTGTGCTATATGTAACATCATATGGAGAAGTTACCTGCTCGCCGAGAATATTGCCCTTAGCATCAGTTTCCCAGATAAATACGGCATCGCCGTTATTGATTTGGTTGAAGTCAAGATTATCCATAGATACAGTGCCGTTTTCAGCATTTGCATCAAGCGTCATAGAAACAATGTCGCTGACACGATTATTATGATTATCAAAGAGTGCAAAATAATATGTTCCGCCGGTAGTTCCTTCAAGGGTCTTATTGATCGTAATGCTGTTTGTAGCAGTAGGAGTTTCAACCCATACACCTACCTTAGCAGGCTCTGCTACCATTACCGTACCTGGGAGAACAGCGCCATTTTGATAAGAATAAGCAAAGCTGTTCCATGCAATATTTTCAATGCCTGTATTTGCAACATATGCAGGAACTTTGCCGGTAAATGTTATAGTAACAGTTTGATCTGGCTGAACCTTTACAGAAGAATCCAGCATAACACGGAAGTTTACAGAGTCATTGCTCATTGTATTTGTCCATGCCATTTTATCATCTTGACCGATCCAGTCTTTTGAATGCTCATTTAGAACCGCAGTTTTATTTGAAGAATAAGAAACTGTGTAGGCTACTTCAGTGCCGTCTATTTGAACAGATTGGATTTCGCCCATTTTTACACCAAAGGCAGAGTTTCTTTCGTAACCTGAAACAAGACCCATATCACCCTCAAATGGGAGACGGTCAATAATAGACATATTCTCCAGATCAAGAGGAGAATTATTCTTAACATTAATTGTATAGGTTACCTTTTCACCTTGCATACCCTGAACATAGTTATGCAGAGGATCTCTGCCGTAACCGGTATCAGTTTTTGGGTCGTTGTGCAGACCGCCGTCTGCTACAGAGTGACCTTCATTGGTATAATTGATAGTTTTCCATGATTCTGTTGTAAGACCTGCGATATTGTAGTTAGCATAACTGCTCAGGATATCATCCTTCTTTTCACCGGCTACAACATTTTCTACAGTAAAAGGCTGCTTGAACTTTGCATAACCTGTATTGGTAATAACACCTTCAATATCGACATCAGCGATAGTTGCAAATTCGATTACCAGACATTCATTTTGTTTAAGTGTGTATGCATCGTCATTGAAATTCCATGTATAGTTCTTGCCGTTAGCTGTAGGAGTTACCCATGGCATATCAGTTGCTCCGTCTGTAACTATCTTTCCATTGCTCATAGAGTATTTTTTGATAGTCGGAGTAAATCCTGTTATATTATCAGTGTCAAGACTATATGAATCCGGCAGAGTATCTGTAACGGAGAAGCCTTTAAGTTCTGCTGTGTTGTCAGCAGTATACTTATTTGTTCCATCGCCGTTATAGACAACAGTACGCCAGATAAGCGTATCGCCGGCAGTAATAAAGCCGTTTTCAACAGGCTGAATAAGTTCTTCGTCATACTCAGTACCCGGGAATGATGCATGAGCTATCTTTGCAAAACCAGGTGCTGGAAGAACTTTCTTAAACGAAACTGTTGCAGAAGAGTTAGGTTTAACTTCCTTTACAGTATTGCCGTCATTAGAAACGACAATTTTTGTAACTTTGTTTGTAAGCTTAGTAAGCTTTTCGCCTGTTTCATACAAAGCTTCTGCCTTACTGGAAGTGAGCTTTGTCTTATAGCTGATTATAACATTTTGGTTATTCCAACCACTTAACTGAACATTTGATTTAACTGGAATTATGAGTTCATTTCCTTTTATTACCAGCTTACCGCTAAGTTCACCATTTTCAACTTCAATAGAACCATCTACATATTCCATTCCGTCAGGAAGCTTATCAGTAATAGTGAATATGTGGTTAGTATAATCATACTGATCCTGATTATTCGGAACAAGTGAGATCGTATAGTCGAAAACCTTCTTTTTCAGCTCGTCGAGAGAAGCAGAAGAAACATCGACTGAAGGTGTACTTGTTTCTTTCTTTGTGCTGAAGCTTTGATCCCACGGAATATCTACGGATGCAGACTTATAGTAGGTCGAATTGTAAGCCCCATCATTTAAAGTACTAAAGCCGACAGTATTTTTTGTAAACTCGCCTTCAAGTGCCCAACTATCGCCATCTACACCTCTTAATTTAGCAGTGTATTCAATTACAATGCGTCCGCCGCTTTGAATATTAACGCCTTTGAGATCAACAAACCAGTTACTATTTGAACTTTGTCCCATATAACCGGTTGCAACCTGTGAAATATCTCCAATCGAAAGGTCAGACTTTACGCTTTCTACAACCTTTAGGTCAATAATATCGTCCATGGTGTCAGGATAAGACCAATAACAATAGTCAGAGATCTGAATATCTTCAATTGTGTCTTTACCATTGTTCTCAAAAGCCATTCTGTAGATAATGGTCTGTCCGCCGGTAGTAGAGAAGCCATTAAAGCCATCCGCAACATTACTCTCAGCGTCTACCAATGTATTACCGTCTTCATCAACTATCCACTTTTCAGCGACATATTTATTTGGGTTTTCTTTAGCAGTAGATGTAGCTGATGTTTCATATTCCTTATCGTTCCATGACCAACTTGCCTTGTTTACAACATCTTTTGATCCAGAAACTGTACCCTTAATTATAATTGTAACAGTTTCACCCTTTGCAAGAGAAGCAAGGGTCAGATTCATGTCACCGGTAAGTTCTGTATCTGCTGTGATATTATCACTGCCTGCCTGATTGCTTTCAATAGAATAGCTCTTGAAAGCTGCATTTTCAGGTACATTATCAGTAACAACAACATTTTCAGCATCTGCTGCGCCTGTGTTGCTTACATAGATCTTCCATGTTACCTCTGTTTCTGTATCTTCAATGAAATCGCTTGGCTCGACGGTCTTATACATACCAATATTACCGCTTGCCTTGCTGAACGAAACAGTTCCTGTACCCTTTGTTTCACCATCGTAAGTTACATTTGCAGTGTTTTTGATTTCCTCTGTATAATCTTTTTCGATTGTACCCTTAATTGTAATCGTAACACTGCTCTTCTTTGGAATATCAATGGTAGCAGTGAATGCAGTTTCTGTAAATTCGGTTTCAGCACCGTCACCAATTTGATAGCTTGATGCCTTGAATCCGGCAGGAAGATTATCTTCCACCTCAACACCCGTTGCATCAGCTTCGCCATCATTTTTTACAGTGATTGTGTAAACAGCTTCTTCATCGCCCGTACCTGTATAGAACAGGTTACCAGGTGTTTCAACATAACCACTCTTAGACGGCCATGAGATAGATGCAGAATCTTTCTTGAATACAACTTCATTTGTTTTCTTACCATCAACCTCTGCTGAATTTACAATATCCTCAGCTGTAGTATCATCTTTGACCTTACCGGTAATGGTGATAGTTGCTTTGCCGCCATTAGCTGCGATGCTGCTGATAGTGCCGCTTACTGTATTACCGGATACGGTAAGCTCATCACCGGTGTCGCATTCTGCCTTTATATCAGTCAGATTGCTGTCTATAGCATCTGTGAAAGGTACATTCTCTGCATCTGCCTTACCACTATTGGTAACATTAATGGTATAGGTAACTTCATCACCTGCGCTGAATGTCTGCTTCTGATTTCCGCCGGCTCCTGTTGCAAAACCTGATTTGCCTGCATTCAGACTTGATGTAGCTTTTTCTACAGTTATGTAGGCATCAGAATAGTTTGATTTGTCATCTGCGTCCTGTGCGCGGTTGCCTACAGATGCAATATTGTCTACATAATCAAGAGCAGTTTCGTCAAGTGTGCAGTCAACGGTAATGCTCTGTGGTTCTCCGGGTTTTACATTCTCAAATGTAAAAGTGCTTTTTCCGTTTACAGTAAGTCCATCGGTTTTCGGAATATCCTCAACTGTTATGTCTCCAGGTGCATCACCATAGTTATTTACAGTGATAGTATATGAAACATTAGTAGAGTTTGATCCGCTGTAAATTAACTGATTGTCAGCAACTGTTTTTGAAATAGAGAACTTCGGTCCCTGCGGAGCTTCGATATCAAGACTAACATCATTGCCGCCGATATCATATGTGAATCCATCTGTGTTAATTGGCTTACCCTTAACATTAAGTGAATTGTTAACGGTAGCATTTTTACCGTTTTCCAGTTTAATAGTATCATTATTAATCGGAAGCGGAAGAGTAAGGCTCGGCGCTGTCATTTCTGCCGTAGTGTTTTTACTGTACACCTTAAAAGAAATATCTGCTTTTGAGCCATTTACGGTTACAGATACACTGTCATATTTGTAACCAGTATTTTTGAGCATATTTTCTACAGCTTTTTCAATAGAACTATGTGCTCCGTCTGCAAAGCTTGCATCGGTCAGAGTAATAGTGTCACTGTACTCGAGTCCCTCCAGCCACCATGCTCCGGATTTGCTGGTTGGATTGCTGGGCGATGCATTGAGGGTGTAGTTTACGGAAGTACCTTTGGCTACGTCCGCAGCTTTTAATTGAGTGCGGTCCTCAGATTTTGATGCGCTCCACTGGATAGACGAATTTGCCGTGATAGTATTGCTGATGCTTTTGCCGGTAGAAACCTGCACGAGCTTTACAGCACTTTTTGTATCATCCGGCGTTGTACCGTTGGCAAATTTTGCCTGGAGACGTATGGCTTTTGTCTCGCCGTTTGCAATATCAAACTCTATATAGCGAGTGCCGTCTTTATTGTACAATGTGTAGCCATTATATGTAGCTCCATGTACAAATCCGTTTCCGGCAAAGTTTGGAAGCTGCAAATTATCGTCTGTAATGTATATACGATATTTATTTACAGCACCCGGCTGCTGGTTAACGTTATTACCAGCTATTGTTGCCATCAGATAGAAAAGTGAACCAGAATCCACTTCACTGATGCTTTGAAACCGACTATCTTTGAATTCCACACTGGCATTCGTCAAAACAATCGGTCCGAACCCTCCGCCAAAACCTGGCCATGCAGATGTTGTTACTGCTGACGGTATGCTTACGATAAGCATAAGTACAGCAAGCAAAACGCCTATGACTCTTGAGCGCAAGGTTCTCGTCGCTTTCGCTTTCATAAGATTATATACCTCCTTCTTGTTTTTTTCATGCGCGAAGCTAGCATGAGATTGCAGGGTGTATTTTTATTAAAACCTGCCGTCTGAGTCTATCCTGCGCAGAGCGCAAGAAGGCCCAGCACAATATTATTATATAAAATACCTATACTCAAATTCCATAGAAAAGTATTAAACAAAATTAAATATTTTATTGCAATGTCACATAATCTATTTTTCAATATTCTTGCGATAAGGTGTTTTTGCAGTGTTATATATATAAAAGTTGACAATTTTTTTTGAATGTGCTATACTATTACAAATAAGCATTGTGCATTATTTAATAAAATTATTATCTCGAAGTTTGCATATGATGCGGAAAATTATAGTATTTCGAAATTGAGGCGTTATTATGGATACATTATATTTAGTGATCCCTTGTTACAACGAGGAGGCTGCTCTGCCGGAAACATCAAGGCAGTTGCGGCTGAAAATGTCTTCTCTTATTGAAAGTGGAGTAATCAGCAGCAGAAGCCGCATTGTTTTTGTAAATGATGGCTCAGATGACAGAACGTGGGAGATAATAGAGCAGCTTCACAGAGAGGATTCTTTTTTTCAAGGAGTGAAGCTTTCACGCAATAAAGGGCATCAGAACGCACTTCTTGCAGGTCTTATGACAGTGAAAAGTAAGTGTGATATGATTATTTCTCTTGATGCCGATTTACAAGACGATATTGATGCGATAGATGAAATGGTTGAGAAATATTATAATGGCTGTGATATTGTTTATGGTGTTAGAAATGCAAGAGATACAGACACGGCATTCAAAAGAAAAACCGCAGAATTTTATTATAAGGCGATGAATATTTTGGGTGCAGATATTGTTTATAATCATGCCGATTATCGTCTTATGAGCAAAAGAGCGCTTGATGGACTGGAGAGCTTTGACGAAGTAAATCTTTTTCTGCGTGGTGTAGTGCCTATGATAGGGTATAAAAGTGATAAGGTGTATTATGCAAGAAAGGAACGTTTAGCAGGGGAATCAAAATATCCGCTTAAAAAGATGCTTGCATTTGCATGGGAAGGAATTACATCACTTTCAATAAAACCTATACGTATGATAATGACACTCGGAAGTATTATCTTTCTTGTTAGTATCATCATGCTTATATATTCAGTTATACGTTATGCAACAGGAAGTACAATAACAGGATGGACATCTACGGTCGTATCTATATGGGCTATCGGCGGATTACAGCTATTGGCTATTGGTATCATCGGTGAGTATATCGGTAAGGTATATCTGGAGACAAAACAAAGACCTAAGTTTATTGTTGAAAGTTATCTTGATGATAATGAGTAATAAAACAATTTCTAAAAAATATTTTTTAGTGCCTGTTTAATATCTTTTTATATGCTCGAAAAGATGTGCATAATAAAGATATTAAACAGGGTTTTAGTTTTTTATTCTGTTTTTGCGATTATGCTGTTTTATCTATATTTTATAAATCATGTTTTGTCAAATATATACCAATATATGCGTTGGTTTAGTTTGATATATGTAATATTTTACAAAAGTACTGTGTTGCGCTTGACATACAACAGTTAATGTGGTATACTTTATGTGTTGCAGGAGACACGCAACACATAGAATGCTTATGGAAAGGAGTGAGTATATTGTGTTTCAGATTGATACATTATCAAGGCAGCCGGTATATGAACAGCTTATGCAGAAGGTAGAGTATTTCATATTAACTGATATTTTCAAGGAATGTGAGCAAATTCCTTCTGTAAGAAGCGTAGCCGTTGAAAATTCAATAAATCCCAGAACTATACTTAAAGCTTATAATGATCTTGATCGAAGAGGTCTTATACAAGCTGTTCCGGGAAAAGGGTATTTCGTATGTAAAGGCGCAAAGAAAAAATTATGCGAAGGATATCTTGCAAAGCTTGATGAGCTGAAAGATATGCTTTCCGATATGGCTCTTGTTGGTGTACCAAAGGAAAGCGTACTTGAATGTGTAGAAGAAGCTTATAAAAATAACAATAATAGGGAGGACATGAGGCATGATTAGTACAAAAAATCTTACAAAGTACTTTTCGGATTTCAAGGCACTTGAATCCATAACCTGCAATATACAGGACGGCAGCATATATGGCATGGTCGGCTCAAATGGTGCAGGTAAATCTACATTCCTGAGACTTATAACAGGTGTATATAAGCCGGATAATGGAACAGTAATCATTGATGGTAAACCGGTATGGGAAAATCCTGACATCAAGAAACATATAGCGTATGTTCCCGATGAACTGTATTTTCTGGCAGGCGCAAGCATAAACAGAATGGAGAAAATGTACAAGAGCTTTTATCCTACATTTTCAGTAGAAAAATGCAGAAAGCTTACAAAACTTTTTGAGCTTGACCCGAAGAAACCTCTTAATACATTTTCAAAGGGTATGCGTCGTCAGGCAGCAACTCTTCTTGCACTTTCCATTCAGCCAGATTATATTTTCTTCGATGAGACATTTGATGGACTTGATCCTGTTATGCGTAATCTTGTGAAAAAGCTTATCTGTGATGATGTGCTTGAAAGAAACGCTACAGCTGTTATTACATCACATTCTCTTCGTGAGCTGGAGGATATCTGCGATCAGCTTGCTCTTCTTCATAAGGGCGGTCTGGTTCTTCAAAGTGATGTTGAAAATCTTAAAACGAAACAATATAAAATTCAAGCAGCTTTTCCGAAGAATTATGAAAAAGAAGATTTTGAAAATATGGGTATTAAAGTACAGCGTTTTACTCGTAAGGGTACGGTTATAAATATGATAGTTAAGAGCGACCGTGAAACTGCAAATGCTAAGCTGCATTCATTGAATCCGATTCTGCTTGAAATTCTGCCGCTTTCACTGGAAGAGGTATTCACCTATGAGATGGATGCTCTGGGTTATACCTTTGACTATGAATAACAGAAGGGAGAATATATATGAAAAACAAGCTTTCTTTTAATACAAATATATTTATTGAAGCAATGCGTCAGCTCCGAGTTACAGGTATAATCAGCGTAATTATTATGGCAGGTCTGGCTATAATACGAATAGTAGCTATGATCACGGACTATACAGATGATGCACCAATAATACAGACTACATTCACAGGCATAGGTTGGATGCCGTGGATGGTGATATCATTTATGCTTATAACACCTCTTCTGATGTTCCAGGCATTCCATTTTATGGACAAACGTAACTCAAGTGACCTTTATCATTCTCTTCCGCATACAAGAGGAACTATATTTATAAGTGTTAGTGCGGCAGTTATGGCTTGGGTAATTATATCTATCATTGCAACGGTTATACCATCACTGCTCAGTGCACTTTTCTTCTCAAAATATATTGCATTTATTTATGACACATTTTTCCTTTTCATACTTACTAATATTGTTTCATGCTTACTTGTAGGAGGAGCAATTCTGATTGCAAAGAGCCTTTCAGGTACTATATTCAATGGTATTATCCTTACAGGACTTATCATATTTGTTCCACGTTTTCTTATGACAATGTTTATCTCAGCTATAGAATCAAATAACATATTCAGAGGATTTATTGGAAATAGTTTTACAAGAAATGAACTTAATCCAGTAGTTTCCAGTGTATTTGCAATGTTGGGTATTGATACATCTGCTGATCTGTCCCTTACTTTTATAAATGTTTCTACAATAATATATGGATTTATACTTGGCATTATTTACTTCATACTTGGAGGATTTGCATTCTGCCGCAGAAACAGCGAAACAGCATCTCAGAGCGCACCGAGCAGAAAAATTCAGGCATTGTATCGCATTATAATTGCTCTTGTTTTGTCCAGTGCTATTGTAGTTGGGCTTTTTGAAGAAACACTTTACGATTATAGCATTGACGTATTGGAATTTGTAATTCTTTATCTTTTGGTTGCGTTTGTTTATTTCCTCTATGAACTTATAACAACAAAGAAACTCAAAAATCTTGTTCGTGCTATACCGGGACTTGGAATCGTAGCCGTACTCAACATTGCAATGTTCTTTGGAATTTCAGGATTTTATAAAAATGCTATGAGCTTCCGTCCTGCACCTGATGAGATTAATAGTGTTACTGTTATACCTGACATAGATGCTAATTCTAATTACAATAGCATAAGTTATTATGATTATGTTCTTAATAAGATAGATGGTTTGGAAATCACTGATAAGAAAATTATTGAAGATGTGTCATATACACTTGACAAAAATCTTTCAATGACTGAAAGTAGTGTAAGCAGACTTTATAATTCTTACTCAAGTTCAACATACCTTACTTCTTTCCAGATAAACACAAATGGAACGAGTAAATGCCGTAATATTTACCTTAACGATGAACAGTACACAAATCTTAACAAAGTTGTTTGCAACAGTAAGACATTTAAGGATGCGTGGATGTCACTTCCGGCATTGAAAGATATAAACGATGTTTATGCATATGATAATAATACAAACACACATATCACAAGCGAAGAAAATGCAGAAGAACTATATACTATGTTGGCAAATGAAATCAAAACAGCTGATTTTGAAACATGGTTTAATGCATATATAGAAAAAGAAGTTAGTAATATAAACTTTACATGCCGTTATCTTATTAATGGAAAAACATATTATCTGACTATTCCTGTTTTTGAAGAAGTCAAAAATGCTCATGTCTGTCAGATGTGAATTTG
>CAMWPG010000038.1 GCA_947176075.1 uncultured Ruminococcus sp.
GTTAAAATGAAAATAATGCGTAAATTTCTTTTGCCTATTCTGATATTTGCAATGATAATAGGAATCGCCTTGCAATGTCAGCTTAAAGCAGATGCATACACATTCACTCCGCCGTTTACAATAAAAAGCAACGCAGGAATCGTAATGAATCTTGATTCAGGCACAGTAATTTATGAAAAAAATGCAGACCATCAGGAAATGCCGGCTCATCTTGTTCAGATAATGACTGCTATAATAGTTATGGAAAATTGCGATGACATTGACCACACTACTATAACTCTCGATATTGACCCTGTTACATATTTTCGAAATATTGCAGATGTAGATGATATAAGATATGCAGAAATAGGAACAGGCGATACTCTCACTGTTACAGAATATCTCTATGCCATGCTTCTGACATCAGGCTGTGACGCCGCATATGCTCTTGCGCTCTTTGCAGGAAACGGCAGTATGGACGAATTTGTAAATATGATGAATCAAAAGGCTGCTGCTATTGGATGTACAGGTACGCACTTCACAAATGCTATGGGATTTTACGACAAATATCAGATAACGACCGCACGTGATATTATGACAATAACACAATATGCGCTCGAAAAAGTTCCAAGATTCCGTGAGATAGCCACTGCAGATTCTTATAGCACTATGTCAAAAAGCCGAACTGTTTCATATGCGATGAACGGCTGGACATGGAATCACTCAAATACAATGACCGAATCTAATAATCTTTTTTACTATGAGGGAGCACATGGAATAAAAACCGGTAATCTAAACGAATATGGCAGAAATATTATAACACTGGCTTCACGTGACGGTATAACATATATGGTCATTTTGCTTGGCGCTCCATTTGAAAATAGTGACGGAGAACTTAAATACTATCACATTGAAGATGCACAGGCACTTCTCAACTGGGCGTTTTCCAGCTTTCATTACACAACTCTTATAGGTGACGACCAGGAGATAGCAGAGCTTCCCGTAACAGGCGGAAGCAGCAGCAATTTTGTTCTTGTTAAGCCTGAAAGCTCTCTTAATATGCTTTGGTGCAAGGATGTGGATATTTCAGCTATTCAAAAAGTACCCACATATAATGACAATATCTGCGCACCTATAAAAAAAGGAGACGTTCTTGGACATCTTGATCTTAAATTTTCAGGTGAGATAATTGCAAGTACACAGCTTGTTGCCGTAAGTGATGTAAATCGATCTGTAATAAAACATAATATATCTGCTTTTATAACATTTTTCACTGAACCCGGACTTGGCTCAACATTCCATTTAAGTATTATATTTGCGTGCCTTTTGTCAGCAGCATATATTCTCCTGTGCATTTATTCAGCATATTCCGCTAAGCAAAAGCAAATATCAGCAGATACTATACATATTGTTCCAAAAAATGCAGGTACATCAAATAGATCTTCATTTAACGATCAGAAAAAAGCATGGAAACGTTCTGAGCCTGTTTTCTATCATAAAAATTCTGATGAGGATAATAATAAACCGAAATAATTTATTCGAAGGCAGCGCATCATGACATAATTCGGATTTATTTTTAAATTGATTTGCGTGAGAAAAATAAAAAAAGCTCTTGATATTTTATTGGAAATATAGTATAATAAAAATGCTGATTTATTTTTGAAAAAAGGAGAATAGGTTTATGTATAATGATATGATGGACAGCATCGGCTTTGTTGGTAAATATGACGAAGAAGTCTGTGCTGCAATGGAGAAAGAGCTTGCAAGACAAAGGAGAAATCTGGAGCTTATTGCAAGTGAAAATATTGTTTCACCGGCTGTTATGGCAGCTATGGGAAGCGCACTTACAAATAAATATGCAGAAGGTCTGCCGCATAAGCGTTATTACGGCGGCTGCGAATATGTAGATGTTGTTGAGGAAATAGCTATTGATCGTGCTAAAAAGCTTTTTGGCGCAAAGTTTGCAAATGTTCAGCCACACTCAGGCGCACAAGCTAATACAGCAGTTTACTTTGCACTGCTTCAGCCAGGCGACACAGTTCTTGGTATGAGCCTTGCGCATGGCGGACATCTTACACACGGCAGCCCGGTAAATATTTCTGGTAAATATTATAACTTTGTTTCCTATGGTCTTGGCGACGATGAAGTAATTGATTATGATAAGGTGCAGGCTCTTGCGGATGAGCATAAGCCTAAGCTTATTGTAGCCGGTGCAAGTGCATATCCAAGAATTATAGATTTTGAGAGACTTTCTGCAATTGCAAAATCTGTAGGTGCATATCTTATGGTAGATATGGCTCATATTGCAGGTCTGGTAGCAGGAGGAAAACATCCATCTCCAGTTCCATATGCCGATATTACAACCACAACTACTCATAAAACACTTCGTGGACCGAGAGGTGGTCTTATTCTCTGTAACGATGAAGAAATCGCAAAGCAAATAAACAAGGCAGTATTTCCGGGAACACAGGGCGGTCCTCTTATGCACGTAATTGCTGCAAAGGCAGTATGCTTTGGAGAGGCGCTTAAACCGTCATTCAAGGAATATGCAGAAAACGTTGTAAAGAATGCTCAGGCACTGGCTGATGGTCTTGTAAAGCGCGGCTTCAATCTTGTTTCAGGCGGCACGGATAATCATTTAATGCTTGTTGATCTCAGACCGTTTTCTATAACAGGAAAGGAACTTGAACGCCGCCTTGATGATGTATACATTACTGTTAATAAGAACGCTATACCTAATGATCCTGAAAAGCCTTTCGTAACATCAGGCATCCGAGTAGGTACTCCTGCTGTAACAAGCAGAGGCTTAGGCGTTGCAGAAATGGACAAAATCGCAGAATTCATGTATCTTACGGCGACAGATTATGAAAATAGCGCTGATGCTATCCGAGAGGGTGTAACAGCGATATGCAAGGAATATCCGTTATACGAATAATTCATTTTTAACAACGAATAAAAAGGCTGCTGCATTAAAATTGCGGCAGCCTTTTTGCAGAAAGAGGTAAACAGCTATGGAAAAGCCACTTGCAGATCTTATAAGACCCAATAGCCTTGACGATGTAGTAGGACAGAGACATCTGCTTGGTGCAGGAATGCCGCTTCGCAGAATAATAGAAAGCGGACATATTCCCAATCTTATATTTTACGGACCATCTGGAGTAGGCAAAACTACAGTTGCACGTATCATTGCAGAAAAAACATCGATGTCATTGCACAAGCTTAACGGCACTTCGGCATCAACAGCAGATATACGTGATGTAGTTGCACAGATAGGAACATTTTCGGGAATGAACGGCATACTTTTATATCTCGATGAGATACAGTATCTAAATAAAAAACAGCAGCAGAGTCTTCTTGAATATATAGAAAATGGTCAAATAACGCTTATTGCATCTACAACGGAAAATCCTTATTTTGCGGTTTATAATGCTCTTATAAGCCGCAGCACGGTATTTGAATTTAAACCTGTACCGCCGGAAGAGCTTGAACGTGCAGTTAAAAGAGCATTTATCCATATGGAAGAGCAATTAGGAAGTACACTTAGTCTTGAAGATGGCGTATGCAGATATATAGCACGAGGCAGCGGCGGTGATGTAAGAAAGGCTCTTAACACAGTAGAGCTTAGCTCACTATCAGCGCAGCCTCAGAATAATGGACGGTTTGTTACGCTTGAAACAGCAATGTTACTCACTCAGCGAAGCAATATGAGATATGACCGTGACAACGACCAGCATTATGATCTTTTGTCTGCACTGCAAAAGTCCATACGTGGTTCTGATGAAAATGCAGCTTTGCACTATGCAGCAAGACTTATAAAAGCAGACGATCTGCTTTCTTTGTGCAGACGACTGCTCGTTATTGCAAGCGAAGATATAGGGCTTGCATATCCGCAGGCTGTTGTTATAACTAAAGCTTGCGTTGACAGCGCCTTGCAGCTTGGACTTCCTGAGGCAAGAATACCAATAGCAGAAGCTATAGTGCTTCTTGCGACTGCCCCTAAGTCAAACAGCGCATATCTTGCAATGGACGCAGCTATTGCTGATGTAGAAAAATATGGTGCGCTTGATTTTCCAAGGCACTTACAGAATAAGCATTTTGACGGTGCAGATGCAAAAATAAAGGGGCAGCATTATCTTTACCCTCACGATTATCCCAATCACTATGTAAATCAGCAGTATCTTCCCGATGATATTGCTGATAAAGTTTACTATGAATTCGGAGATAATAAACAGGAACAGGCGGCAGCAGCATACAGAATGAATATAATTGCGAAAAACAAAAAATAAAATACTGAAAAAATATTGACATTATTTTTTCAAAATCATTATAATTATAATAGCAGGTGTATCTTATGTAATAAGGCAAGTGAGAAATGGAGGTGTGTTTTTTAATAAAATTGTTAGAAAGGATGGTGATACAGCGTTTTTAATGTATTATAGTATGAATAATTATTCATCAAATACAAAATATTAGAGGAGATTTTTTATGAAAATCAAGGCAAAAACAATTTTATCATTCAGTGCGGCTCTTCTGTTTATAATGTCATGCACTGCTTGTCAGACAGTTGATACCGGAGCAAATATTGCTGATGTATCTGAAAGCTCCGCTTCAGATATTCAGATAAATGAAAACGCACTCAGAGAAGAAGCTGCTATCAAATCAGAAACACTTAATGTAACAAAAGATCAACTTTACTACCGCTGCATGAATTCTATACAGTTCCTTAGTCATGTTTCAGGCGATATTTCTGTACAATTTGCCCCTACTAATCCAACTGTGTTCAAAGGCAATATAAATCATGATTTCGTTAATGGAAAATATTTTACTTATTTAGAATCAATAGATGCTAATAATAGTGATAACTGTATTCAGACATTAACAACATATAATGACAGTAATACCTGTCATGCTTTGAACAACAACAGAGTAGATGGATTTAAGCATCATGATGTAAGCAGCGGTGATATGTGCCCTAAATTAAATGCATCTGAATTTACCAAAGCTAATATTTTAAATCCGGATGACAAAGCTTCTATAGGAGAAACAGAGGCTAAAGGTGAAACGGTTATAACATCTATAGAGCAGCTCAGCGAAATGCAGATCAATGCAACATACGGCAAAGACCCTACAGGAGATCATGTGTTAGGTGCATTCTACATACCACAAGAAATGTCTATGGGTTATCTGAAAAACTTTGATATGTGGGATATCACAGATTACAAGGATTTTCAGGGAAGAAGCTGTGCGGTCGTACAGGGAAAAGCAGAGCCTGAATACGGCAGCCGTTTCGGTGTAGAAACATTTGAGATTCTGATAGACCAAGCGACCGGCGTATGGATGCAGTTTGAAGGCTTCGATGCTGACGGAAATGTTATGCAGTATATTTATTCTGAAAATGTGCGCTTTGATGATGATGCAGCTCCTGTTCCGCTTTATAAAGAAGATTTAGCAAAAGGATATGAAAAGCTTGACATGAATGCTGTACAGCAGGCTAATATCGATGAAACTATCAAAAAAATAAACGCTGAATCAGAAACAGAATAATTTAATGTAAACACAAATATCAGTCTTTATAGACTTACAAGAATAATTACCTTTATACACACACAAATGGCAGCCTTTAATCAGGCTGCCATTGATTATTTTATAATATTTTAAATACTATCGTACTATCGATGAATTATTACAGCTGGTCTGCAATCTGATAAATTAGGCTTTCACTCTTTTCCCATCCAAGACATGGATCTGTTATAGACTTGCCATATACGCCTTCTCCGATTTTCTGAGCGCCATCCTCAATATAACTCTCGATCATGAATCCTTTTACAAGCGAGCGTATATCATCACTATGACGGCAGCTGTGAAGTACCTCATTGCATATACGGATCTGCTCCAAATACTTCTTTCCAGAATTTGCGTGATTAGCATCTACAATAACTGCCTTGTTTGCAAGATTTTTCTTCTGATACAGCTCATACAGTGTAATGAGATCTTCATAATGATAATTTGGCAGTGAATGTCCGTTTGTATCAACATATCCACGGAGAATCGCATGAGAAAGCGGATTGCCGGAAGTGCGTACCTCCCATCCACGATACAAGAATGTATGTGAAGCCTGTGCTGCAACAAGTGAGTTCATCATTACCGAAAGATCGCCACCCGTCGGATTCTTCATGCCTACAGGAACATCAAGTCCGCTTGCAGTTAGTCTGTGCTGCTGATTCTCAACAGAACGTGCTCCGATCGCTACATATGACAAAATATCAGACAGATATCTGTGATTTTCCGGATACAGCATTTCATCCGCACAGGTAAGACCAGTCATTTCAACTGCTTTTGTATGAAGGTGTCTCATTGCAATAAGACCCTCAAGCATATCTTCCTTTTTTTCAGGATCCGGCTGATGTACCATTCCCTTATAACCTTCGCCGGTCGTACGAGGTTTATTAGTATATATTCTCGGAATAATTATAAGCTTATCCTTAACTTGTTCCTGTACCTTTGCAAGACGACAAGTATAATCAAGTACAGCATCCTCTCTGTCGGCAGAACAAGGTCCGATAATTAATAGCATCTTATCAGACTCTCCGGTGAAGACATTTTTGATTTCCTCGTCACGCTTCCGCTTTTGTTCTACAACAACTTCCGGCAGTGCAAATTCCTGCTTTAGATCCTTTGGAATGGGAAGCTTTCTTATAAAATTCATATTATTCATTGTTTTTTCTCCTCTCGCACTTTACCACAATAAAGCTGTAAAGCATTAAAGTGCTTTGTATATTTTATCTTATACCTTTTTACGAATAAATGCAAGTCTTTTGGCACAATGTTAAATAAAAATTAAGATTTATATCATATACAATCAAGCATGCTAAAATAAGATTGACGAAAGACACAGAATATGTTATTATAAAATATAGCAACCGTCATTTTTTACGTTTATTATAATAATTATTATAAAGGTGAGTGTTTAATGAAACGTTCTCTGAATTATAAAATTGCCCTGGGAGGAACTCTGGCATCTATGTGCCTTGCCTGTCAATTTATTACCGGAGTTTTTCCGGTGTTCTATATTATCATGCCTATGATCTGCGGTGTTTTGATTACTGTAATGGCTAACGAAACAAATATACGCTGGGGATTTTTAATGTATCTCGCTGTATCGGTTCTTTCTTTATTTATTACACCTAATAAAGACGCTGCCCTTATATTTATCATGTTTTTTGGTCATTATCCTCTTATACGTCCCGCTTTTTCCAAAATAAGACCCAGATTTATCGGATTCGCTATAAAAGCTTTATTTTTTAATTTTTGTATAATAATCTATTTTCTTATAACAGTGTTTCTGTTCGGTGCACAGGAGCTTATTGAGGAAATGGGCGAATTTGGTAAATATGGAGGATTCATACTTTTAGGAATAGCTAATATGATGTTTATAAGCTATGATTACCTGATGGACACAGCGCAGATTTTCTATAAAAATAAACTCCGGCCTAAGATCACGGGTAAATAAAATTTATTCGCTTTCAAGTGAGATTGTATTCAGAAGATTTACCATCTCAAGCGCACCCATAGCGCAATCTGTTCCCTTATTTCCTGCTTTAGTTCCTGCACGTTCAATAGCTTGCTCAATAGTATCAGTAGTCAAAACGCCGAATAGTGTTGGTATACCTGTATCAAGCCCTACCTGTGCAATGCCCTTTGAAACCTCAGCACAAACATAATCATAGTGGCTTGTTGCTCCGCGTATGACTGCACCCAGGCATATTACAGCATCATATCTGCGTGATGCAGCGAGCTTCTTTGCGACCATGGGGATCTCAAATGCACCGGGAACCCATGCAAGATATATATTCTGCTCTGCAACTCCATGCCTCAAAAGGCAATCCTCAGCACCGGCAATAAGCTTGCTTGTTATAAATTCATTGAATCTTGATGCTACAATAGCTATCTTCAATCCCTCTCCGTCATATATACCTTCAAATTTATGCATAATAATATTCCTCCTAATTATTTTTTAGAACTTGTTAAGACGAGTTCTTAGGAATCGTAAAGAAGTAAGTTGAGCGTTTATACGCAGGATAATTTGTTCTATGCAAGGCGCACGACCGCAGGAATACTGTCGTATTTCAAGGGAGTGCAACATAGCATAGGGCAAATTAGACAAGTAGAAACGTGCAAGTTATTTCTTTATGATTCCTTATTTATCAAAATGCAAATAGTGACCCATACGCATCTGTTTTGTGCGCAGATATCTAAGATTTTCCGGCTTTTCCGGAATATCAATAGGAACACGTTCTGTTATTTCAATGCCGTATTCAGAAAGATCAGAGATCTTTTCAGGATTATTCGTCATCAGTCTGAGTTTGGAAGCTCCGAGCTTTCTGAGTATCTGAGCGCCAACGCTGTAATCACGAAGATCAGGAGCAAATCCCAGCTTTATATTGGCATCAACTGTATCAAAACCCTGTTCCTGTAAAACATAGGCATCTATCTTGTTGAGAAGCCCTATTCCTCTGCCTTCCTGACGAAGATATACAATTATACCTCTGCCTTCTTTGGCTATCATATCCATAGCACGTTCAAGCTGCTGTCCGCAGTCGCATCTATACGAACCGAAAACATCGCCTGTCATACATTCAGAATGAACTCTGCAAAGTACCGGTCTGCCGTCTGAAACATCACCCATAGTAAGCGCAATATGCTCCTCCTCTGTGATAGTATTCTTAAAGCCGTGTATCATAAAATTACCATGCTTTGTAGGCAGCTTGGCAGCAGCAGTTTCTTTCATATAAATATCATGCTGTCTTCTATAACGCTGCAAATCTCTTATGGTTATTAGCGGAAGCCCAAGATGCTCTGCAAGCTCAGATATCTGTTCTCCCCGCATCATAGTACCGTCATCCGCCATTATCTCACAGCAAAGACCGACCTCTGAAAGACCGGCCAGCCTGAGAAGATCTACTGTTGCTTCTGTATGTCCGTTTCTTTTAAGCACACCTCCCTGCTTTGCTTCAAGCGGAAACATATGTCCTGGTCTTCTGAATTCATCGGGAGTTGAATCCATACTTGCAGCACGTCTTGCGGTCAAACCTCTTTCTACGGCAGAAATACCTGTTGTAGTGTCTGTATGATCTATAGAAACAGTGAATGCTGTCTCATGATTGTCTGTATTCCTTGCTACCATCTGAGTAAGTCCGAGTCTTTTAGTATGGCTGGAGCTCATCGGCATACATATCAGACCTTTTCCGATACTTGCCATGAGATTTACATTTTCAGTTGTAGCAAATTCTCCTGCGCAGATAAGATCTCCTTCATTTTCACGGTCAGGGTCATCAGTGCAGAGAATGCACTTGCCCTGCCTCAGAGCTTCCAGAGCTTCTTCAATAGATGCTATTTTCATTTTAATACCTCCTTAGAAACCGTTTTCCAAAAGCAGGCTGCGTGTTATACCGGATTCTTTTGGTGCAGAAAGCAGCCGTTCTGTATATTTTCCGATTATATCATTTTCAAGATTGACCATATCGCCTGCACGTTTTGCAAGCAGCGTAGTTTCTTTTGCTGTATGCGGGATAAGGCTTACTGAGAAATCTGTTTTAGTAACGCCCGTTACTGTAAGGCTTATACCATCAATGGCAACAGAGCCTTTTTCAACGATAAGACGAAGGATATTATGCGGTGCAGATATAGTCACAATTACAGCGTTTCCCTCTTTTTTTACTGAGGAAATTTTTCCCGTACCGTCGATATGTCCGGTAACGATATGACCGCCGAATCTGCCATTTGCAGCCATAGCTCTTTCAAGATTTACGCAGCTGCCGCACTTAAGGCTGCCAAGACTGCTTCTGCGCAGAGTTTCCGGCATGACATCGGCAGAAAATCCGCTGCTTGTCATATCCGTAACAGTCAGACAAACGCCGTTTACAGCAATGCTGTCGCCTATTTTCGTGTCATTTAAAATATACTGTGCCTGAATATTCAGCCTGAATTTGCCAGGCACATTGTCAATGCTCTTTACAGTGCCCTTTTCTTCTATAATTCCAGTAAACATATACATCCTCACAAAATAAATCTGACAAGAATATCATCACCAATTAGCTCTATTTTAGGAGCAGAAAGTGTGCAGGCATTTTTCATATCCTCAAGCCCTAAGCTTCCTACAGGAGAAATGCCATCTCCTCCTACTATTTTCGGAGCTATATATGTTTGAACCTCGCATACGATACCAGCCTTGAAAACAGACGCATGAAGCTTTGCTCCGCCCTCTATCAGAACACTTGTAAGTCCCTTTTCTGCAAGGAGCTTCATTATCTCTTCAATATCAGTATGTCCGTATTTTTCAGCAACTTTACATACATCTACACCTTTTTCCGTAAGCTGCAATATTTTTTTACTGTCATCGCTGCAAGTCATAACCATTACCTGTGATAAGTCTGCGCTTCTTACAATTTCACAATCAAGCGGCATTCTCAGGTGAGTATCACAAACCACACGTACAGGATGAACAGGATCTTCGCATCTGCATAAAAGACTTGGGTCATCAGCCAAAACTGTACCTATTCCCACCATTATAGCAGCTACAGCCTTTCTTGTCTCTTGAACTCTTTTCCTTGACAATTCACCTGTTACCCATTTGGAACTGCCGTTTTTACACGCTATTTTACCGTCTGCGGACATTGCATATTTACATATTACATATGGCAGCTTATGCTTCATATAATAGAAGAAGAATGGGTTAAGTCTGTCGCACTCTTCTTTCATGACTTCATATGTCACTTCAATTCCGGCATTTTTGAGTATCTCTGAACTTTTTCCGCTAACCAGCGGATTCGGGTCATATGAACCGACAAATACGCGTTTTATTCCTGCTTCAACGATCGCTTCAGTGCAAGGCGGCTGCTTTCCATAGTGACAGCAAGGCTCTAATGTGATATACATATCAGCACCGACAGGTGACTGGATACATCTGCTCAGAGCATGGCGTTCCGCATGAAGCTCGCCGTATTTTGCATGATAACCCTCTCCGATTATTTTGCCATCTTTCACAATAACAGCGCCGACCAAAGGATTTGGATGTACTCTGCCTATTCCTTTTTCAGCAAGCTCTATAGCTCTTTTCATATAACAGTTCAAGAGATCATCTCCAATCAATCAAAAAAAGCTGCCTATTCAAACAGAACAGGGCAGCTGCATCACCATTATATAAATACATTAAAGCAGTCGGTGAAGCTTCTTTCATCCGGACTTTACCGTCGGTCCCGGAATCACGCCGGGTCAGCCGCAAAAAGCGGGTCGTGGACTATACCACCGGTTATGAATTACACATACCCTGAAGCTGTTAAACATTATTTTTATTATATCACCGCTTTATATCTTTGTCAATAACCATATCGCACTAAACAGAAAAAAACTTTATTTTCAGATAAAAACATAGCGGTAAATTTTAAAAAGAAACGAATTTCTTAAAATATATTAAGCTTCTTGACAAAACAGCTTTTCTAATGTAAGATATATAGATAACCATAAAAACGAATATTAACCACAAAAAGAGAGCGAGGTTCTTTAATTATGTCGAAAGCTGATATTTCAAAATATTTTGCCTGTGATGTGTTTAACGATGAAGTTATGAGGGCAAGACTTCCGAAGCAGATATACAAGGCACTCACAAATACTAAAAAAATGGGCGTTTCGCTTGATCCTGCATACGCAGATGTTGTGGCAAATGCCATAAAAGACTGGGCAATTGAGCGTGGTGCCACACATTATACACACTGGTTTCAGCCTATGACAGGTTCTACAGCAGAAAAGCACGATTCTTTTATAAGTCCGACAGATAATGGCATGATAATAATGGATTTTTCCGGCAAGGCGCTTGTCAAGGGAGAGCCTGATGCGTCGTCTTTTCCATCTGGAGGGTTGCGTCAGACCTGTTCTGCAAGAGGATATACTATCTGGGATCCAACCTCGCCCATTTTTGTAAAGGAAGGTACTCTCTATATTCCTACAGCGTTTGTATCTTACACAGGCGAAACGCTTGATAAGAAAACCCCACTTTTGCGTTCTATGGATGCTTTGAGTGAACAGGCACTGCGAGTACTGAGATTATTCGGCAACTCCTCTGCAACAAAGGTTACATCTACAGTAGGTCCTGAACAGGAGTACTTTCTTATAGATAAAAAAATGTACGACAAGCGTGAGGATCTCATCATGTCTGGAAGAACTCTTTTCGGCGCTGCTCCGCCTAAAGGACAGGAGCTTGACGATCAATATTACGCAAATCTCAAGCCAAGGATCGCAGCATATATGGCAGACCTCGACGAATCACTTTGGAAGCTCGGAATATATGCACACACAAAGCATAATGAAGTAGCTCCGGCACAGCATGAGCTTGCTCCTATATTTACAACTTCAAATATCGCTACTGATCAGAACTCACTTACAATGGAGGTCATGAAAAAGGTCGCTCTCCGTCACGATCTTGTATGTCTGCTTCATGAAAAGCCATTTGCCGGAGTAAACGGCTCAGGCAAGCATAATAACTGGTCTATGAGTACAGACAGCGGTCAGAATCTTCTTGACCCGGGTAATACTCCAAGTGAGAATATGCAGTTTCTTACATTCCTTTGCGCAGTGCTTAAAGGCGTAGATGAATATGCGTCTCTCTTGCGTATAAGCGCAGCTTCTGCCGGCAATGACCATCGTCTTGGAGCACATGAAGCACCGCCGGCTATCATCTCTATTTTTATGGGTGAAGAGCTTCAGGGCGTACTTGATGCACTGGAAAATGACAGCACCTATAAGAGTGAGTCTCAGGAATTCAGCATCGGCGTACACGCACTGCCTGATTTCCCTAAGGATTCAACAGACCGAAACAGAACATCACCATTTGCATTTACAGGAAATCGCTTTGAATTCAGAATGGTCGGTTCTTCTGATAATATCGCCTGCCCTAACCATCTGCTTAACACTATTGTTGCAGGTGAGCTTTGCGAAATTGCAGATGCTATGGAAAATGTTGCTGCTGAAAATTTTGATGCAGAACTTAAAATGCTTCTGAAAAAGATAATCAAAGAGCATAAGAGAATAATCTTTAACGGCAATGGCTATTCAGAGGAATGGGTAGAGGAGGCAAATCGCAGAGGACTTCCTATTTACAGAACAACTGTAGACGCTGTTCCGCATTATGCAGATGATAAGAATGTTGAGCTTCTTGAAAAATTCGGCATATTCACAAAATCTCAGATACAGAGCCGTATTGATATTCTTCTTGAAAGATACAGCAAAACTATAAATATTGAATCTCTCACTATGATAGATATGACAAAGAAGAAGTTTATTCCTACAGCACTGGAATATTGTAAGGAGCTGTGCGAGGGTATCTCTATAAAGTCGAGCCTTGGTATTGACTGCAATGTTGAGAGAAGTCTTGCCGAAAAAATAACACAGCTTACACACGAGGCTTATGGTCTTGTACAGGAGCTGGAGAAAAAGACAGCGGAGGCTGCTTCCAATAAAAAAATGCTTGACATGGCAGCTGCTTACAGAGATAATGTTCTTGCTGTTATGGAGGATCTGAGATCATGTGTTGATAAGCTGGAAGTTATGTTGCCATCAGAAAAGTGGCCTGTACCGGCTTATAGTGATATAATATTCAATGTATAGATTGGAGTATGTTTGATGGTTTTAGCGATAGATATAGGAAACACAAATATAGTTATAGGCTGCTTTCAGGATGACAAAATAATTTTTGTAGAGAGAATATCTACAAATCAAAAGGGAACTGCTTTGGAATTTGCGGTTTCGTTCAAATCGGTTCTGGAAATATACGGACTTAAAAGCCGTGATATTGAGGGCAGTATATTATCCTCAGTAGTTCCTTCTATAACAGGAATTGTGAAGCAGGCTGTTGAGAAAATAACTCAAAAAAATTGTATGGTAGTTGGTCCTGGAATAAAAACCGGACTTAAAATAGTTATTGATAATCCGGCTCAGCTTGGCAGTGATATGGCTATAGGCGCAGTTGCTGCACTCAATCAATCCAATGGTCCTCTTGCACTTATTGATATGGGCACTGCAACAACTGTATCTGTTATAAATGATAAAAATGAATTTATCGGCGGAATGATAATGCCCGGGGCTGCAATTTCAATGGACGCTCTTTATGATAAGACAGCACAGCTGCCGAAGATAGCATTTGAGCCGCCTAAGAAAAAGATCGGCAGTAATACCATTGACTGCATGAAAAGCGGAATGATCTATGGCTTTGCGGGCAGCATAGACGGACTTCTTGACCATATCGAAGAGGAACTGAAAATGCCTGTACCTGCGATAGCAACAGGCGGTCTTGCCGAGGTGATAGTACCTCATTGCCGGCACAAAGATATTATAATAGACGATACATTGCTTCTCAAAGGTATGAGAATAATTTATCTAAAAAACAAGTAATCAGAATCTGTGTTAATAAAACAGGCTATGAAAAAGCTCTCCTGAAAACGGAGAGCTTCGTCTTATAAAATTAACCTTAAAAGGAGAGTAAAAAATTGATAAAACCAATAGCATATATCCACAGTCCGTTCCCTACAAAATTCGGGATACCAAGGCAGCCCGGACTTGTACCGGATCTCAGAGCAGAAATAATATTCGAGCCGGAATACAGAGATTCAGAATCTCTCAGAGGTCTTGAGGACTATTCACATATATGGCTTATATGGGAATTCAGTGAAGCCGTAAGAGATAAATGGTCGCCCACTGTACGTCCTCCAAGGCTTGGCGGCAATAAACGTATGGGGGTATTTGCAACAAGAAGTCCATTTCGACCGAATCCAATAGGTCTTTCTGTTGTACTCATCGAAAAAATAGAGCTAAGCACTCCAAACGGACCAGTTATACATATCAAAGGTGCAGACCTTATGAATAATACACCTATATACGATATCAAGCCATATCTCCCTCATATCGACAGTATTCCTGACGCTAAGGCAGGATTTTCTGAAAAGACAGCTGCATATAAGCTCAGTGCAGTGATTCCACAGGAGCATCTAATAAAGATACCAGAGAAGCATAGAAGCTCTTTAAAAGCTATTTTAGAGCAGGATCCGAGACCGGGCTATCAAAGAGACAACAACACCCGAGAATACGGCTTCTTCTATGCCGATATGGAAATAATATTCAATGTAGACGGAGATATACTCACGGTTACAAATATTAATTTTATATAGTCATTGTAAATCGATCACACTATCAGTTTTCAGATTGTGCAGATACTATGCCACCAAAAAACTTAAAAATAACAGCATAGAGTTTGCACTTAAACAACACAGATGAATATAATTTAAAATAATATCTTTTTTTGCATCTTCACTTAAATAAAATTAAAAGTCAAAAAAAATATTGACAACTGCTTTATTATG
>CAMWPG010000039.1 GCA_947176075.1 uncultured Ruminococcus sp.
CCTCACAACTATCTGTAATTTTATTATAATACTATTAGATACTTTTTCAACCCACATTTTGCAGATTTGGTGGATAAAATGCAGGGATTGTATGATTTTTATATAAAATCCATACATTTAAAATAAGAACCGTTCGATTTGCACGAACGGTGCCTATTCGGGGAAATATTTGAGTAAATGCCAGTATTATTTGCTGATGGTTAACATCAACAACTCATTTAACGAGTCTGACAATACTTTATTGAAATTATAACATTACATCAATATTCAAAAATATAAGCATTTGCACAAAAATGGTAATTTATTAACTTCATTTTATCGTTAATGCTCTAAAGCATGTGCAATATCCTATGCACACAAGTTATTATTGTCGAATGTCTCACAACTATCTGCAATATTATTATAATACTCTCAGATTCTTTTTCAATTCACATTTTGCAGATCTGGTAGATAAAATGCAGAGATCATATACTTTCTACATAAGAAATTGTTGTCAAAAACAAACAAAATAAGAACCATTCAATTTAAATGAACGATTCTTATTCGGGGAAATATCAGAATGCTTTGCCGCATTGACTGTTAGTATTAGTATAATATAAAAGTACTGTTTTTTCAACTCATAAAATGCAGATTAAGTGGACAAAATGAAGAACTTCTATTGCTTTATATAAAAAAATATGATATTATTATAATTGAGGTGAGATTGCGTGAAAGAAAAAATGAAAAGAACACTTATAGGTGTAGTAACAGCAAGCGCTTATAAAAGCGAACAAAAGCAGCTGATTGATGGTATTATTTCAAGAGCAAATGAGCTTAATGCAGATGTTGCCGTTTTTTCAAATATATATAATACCTCAAAATATCATGCTCATGTAATAGTAGAAAATAAAATATATGATCTCATAAATTCAAAGAGACTTGATGGTATAATAGTTATTTCTGAATCTTTTATAAGCGAAAAGCTGGTTGAGAATATAAAATGCAAACTTAAAAACAGATCGGATATCCCGATTATTTCTATAGGAGATATTTTTCCTGAGTATGAATCTATTGACAGCGACACCGGAGAAGATATTACCAGGATAGCAGAGCATCTTATAGAAATACACGGATTTACCGATATAGATATGCTCACCGGTCCTGAATGCTATAGGCATTCTCATGTACGTGTAAACGGATACAAGGAAGCTCTGATATCACACGGCATAGCATTTGATAAAAGCAAGGTCATATTTGGAAATTTCTGGATGAACTCCGGAGAAGAGCTTGCAATGGAATATATAACCGGCAAAAGAAAAATGCCTGAAGCTGTTATTTGTGCAAATGACTATATGGCATATGGTCTTTGTGACACTTTTCTTGAAAATAATGTCTCTGTACCTGATGATATCACTGTAATAGGCTATGAATTTGTGGGGGAACGTTATTCACATGCACCAATACTTACAACATACTGCCGTAACCGCAGAGCTGTAGGCAGAAAAGCTGCTGATAAAATATGCTCAATTATTAATAAAACAAAGCCTGTCAACATCTCACTTAACGGCTTTATGGTTTATGGAAACAGCTGTAGCTGCTGCATTGACAACAAACTGCTTTTTGAAGAACTATCGATCGCAAGATTGGAACAATTTTATAATGATATGATACTTACGAGCAGCTTTGATCAGATGATTACTGCCTGCCGTTCCATTTCCGATTACATAAATGTAATTCGACAATTTGCATACCTCATAAGAGACATAAAAGGGCTGTATCTTTGTCTCTACGAAGATTGGATCAACTTAAGGGATGCTGAAAATAATAAAATGGCTATTCTCAATGAGACAATGACATTTTATAGTATCGTCTCTCCCTATGAGTATTCAGCTGAACCGATATTTTATAATAAATATGATCTTTATCCTGATAATATACCTCATAATGAAAACGGATTTGCGATATATTTCTGTCCGATATTTTTTTCAGGAAAAAATTTTGGATATTTTATTCTTCAATATGATAAACCCGACGGATATGATTCTTTTTTTCGCAGCTGGCTGAAAATTGCTGCTAATGCTCTGGAATTTCTTAGAATAAAAAATGATATACGAACTCTAATGGAATACAATAACCTTTCCTCACTTCACGACTCTCTGACAGGTCTTTATAATGAAAATGGACTGCGAGGTGAATTAAAGCATATTGCCAATGAAAAAAGAGATGGCGAACAAATAGTTTTTGTGATTATACGATCAGAACTTTTTGCCAATACTGACAGTATATCAGAACAAAATGTTTCTGTCAAAATTGATCTTGAGATTGCTGAAATATTAAAAAGCACTACGGATGATAAAAATAAATTCTGCGCTAAACTCGGAAAATCTACTTATGCTTATGCTGCTGTAGGAAAATACAATGATGCAAATTCAAAAATGATATCCGATAATTTAGATATACTTATAAAGAACGGCAGACATTACTGCAAAAACTATGAGATCGATTCAATAATAATATGTTATGAATGCACTGATGTACAAAATTTCAGCTTTGATAATGTTATAAGAAATATAAATGAAAAAATAACTAAAGAAATAAAAGCTATAACTGATAAAATGAAGAATGTATATTATAAAAAATTCGTTCATTTGAGAGGTGTATTGTATCGAAATCCGGAGACAGATTGGGAGACTCAAAAAATATGCTGTAATTTAAATCTGAGCAATGGATATTTTCGTGCAATATATAAAGAACTATTCAATGTAAGTTTTCATCAGGATGTTATCCAAAGTAAGATCTCATATGCAAAATACCTTATGATATCAACTACGCTCAGTTTACACTCTATTGCCGATAAATGCGGATATGATGATTATAAATACTTCCTGCGTCAATTCAAAAACCTTACAGGTACAACACCTAATACATATCGTAATAACTCTTTGTAAACGCACAAGCAGCGAAAATACACTATGAAAATAGCCTGCAAAGCTAAAATGCTTTTGCAGGCTATTTTATTATAACGCTTCTGTGATAACTCTTGCAGTCTGCGCAAGATAATCTGTATCAAGTGCCTCAAGATTTCCTGCATCACAAGCAGCTGCCACTGATGGATCAAGAGGTATTCTCTCCAGAACCATTACAGCTGTACTGTCAACTGCTTCATCGCCTCCAAACAGCGGTATTTCCTTTCCGCAATCAGTACACTTTAAAAACCGCATATTTTCTACCATTCCTAAAATCGGAATATTCATCATCTCTGCCATCTTCAAAGCCTTCTGAACTATCATTGATACAAGAGACTGCGGCGTTGAAACGATCAAAATTCCATCTACCGGAAGGGATTGGAACACAGTCATAGGAACATCGCCTGTTCCGGGAGGCATATCAACAAATAAAAAGTCAACATCTCCCCACTGTACATCCTCCCAGAACTGTTTTACAACACCGGAAATTACCGGACCTCTCCAAAGTACAGGATCTGTATCATTTTGGAGCAGCATATTCATTGACATTATCTTTATTCCGTTTTTTGTTGTATGAGGAATAAGAGATTCTCCATCGACCTCGGCAAACTTATCAATACCAAAAATCTTAGGAACAGAAGGCCCTGTTATATCTGCGTCAAGAATAGCAGCTTTATATCCAAGCCTCTGAGTCTGAATCGCCATAAGACTTGTCACCAGAGATTTTCCAACGCCGCCCTTACCGCCTACTACGCCGATAACCTTCTTTACACCCTGAGTATTTGCACGAATACGTGCTTTCTTTTCTTCATCCTGCACAGAGCAGCTTCCATTGCTGCCGCATGAACCGCAGTCGTGATTGCATTCTGACATATTATAGATCTCCTTTTTATTTATTTTGCAGAGTGTTCACATAAAATATATTGCACATTTTCAATAAAATTGAACACAAAACCGTGAACACGCCCTGATTGATATTATATCACATTATTTTTTTTAATGCAAGCTTAACATGAATTTGAAATAAGAACCTGCCCACATAAAGACATTCGCAGGATTCTATGTGGGCAGGCTCTTATTTTATTCTATTATTTTACGAAACAACCGGAAGGCTGTCAATTTTTTGTGCAAGGAATTCCAGAAGTGCTCCTGCATCATTATAATCTACAGCATTATCTTTAAAGCAGTTTCCATTTGCTGTTTGCTGACCATTGAATTTGATAATGCCTGAAATATACTTATTCAAATAAACAATATCTACTACTGAAATAGATCCGTCAAGATTCAGATCGCCGTACTTTATTATCTCCGGATCAATGTCTGATGTAGTAGTCTCTGTCGTTTCTGTTGAAGTCTCTGTACTGCTCGTTGTAGTTTCGGTCGTTGTTGTCTCTGTAGTAGTTATAGTAGTCGCAGTGGTTGTACCGGAAGAATTTATTCCATCAATAATAGAATAATATGCAGGCTTAGCTGTATAATCTCCGTTAAATAGCAGCGGACAGCGGCTTGCTCTCCAGCTTGTTTCATCGGTCGTTCCCCAGAATACTACAGCTGAAATATTATCAGCATATTTAACACAAGCATCGAGGATACCGCTATATATCTCAGCCTGCTTATCAAGACCTGCCGGTGATGTATCATTTGTTGTAATGTCAAGCTCAGTTACCTGAACGTCAAGACCCGTAGATACAAACTTTGCAAGAGCCTTTTCATACTGTGATACAGTCGGGAAGCCTACGTCAAGATGAGACTGCATTCCAATACCGTCAATAACTCCTTTTTCCTTTAGATCCATTGCCATATTATAGATCGCATCAGTCTTACCCTGAATATATTCATTATAATCATTGTAATAAAGCTTGCATCCCTCTGGAGCATATTTTCTTGCAAATGTAAATGCAGGCTCAATAAATGAATTATCCCCGAATATCTGCACCCAAGGTGATGTTTCCTGACTTCCGTTATTTGAACCGCCCTGACGAGCTGAACCATCATCCAGATAGCATTCATTTACAACATCATAAGCGTAGAATTCTACTGTAGGATATTCTTCTTTAAGTGCAGCAAAAACATTCTTAATATAATTTTCCAAACGCTCAAGCATGACTTCCTTAGATGCCCATTTTCCGTTTGCTTCATAATTTTCACGGAAAAACCAATCAGGAGTCTGCTGATGCCATACAAACACATGACCTCTCATAGGAATATGGTTATCACGGCAGAAGTTCAGTATGCTTCTTGCATTGTTGAGATTTACCTGCGGATCAACATTGCTTCCTGTTGCAACAGTTGCATTATAGTCAAGAAGTGAATCAGGTTTCAATTCATTGCCGGCAGTAAGACTATTATAATGCTTCAGAATAAGATCCTTCGTTGTAGCCGGAGCAAGCTCAGAAACTGTTACAGCTCCGCCGATCTTGAAGTAATCTGCGTATATATCTTTAAGTGAAGCGATATTGTCTTCTATATCATATACAGGCGCACTCTTGAGTACAAAATCATCTATGTATAGATTACATTTATCGCTGCTTTCAAAATACACATAAACATTTGTTACATCATCTGAAAAGCTTAGCTTAACATCAGAAAATTCCATCCAGCCGTCTCCGCCGTTAGAGGCAAGAACTGAGTAATGTCTTTCGCCTCCCGCATCAGTATATTCCATACTTAAATTAATGGTATTATACCACTCAGGACACGCCCATGCGCTTACAGTGTATTCAACGCCGGCTTCACAGATATTGCTAAGAGAATACTGCGGACCGTTCCAGCTATCTGTTCTTCCGCTGATGCACATAGAGCTTGTACCGGAGTGTGCCTTTGCAGTTGAAGCTTCAATAGTCTCTACTCCCCCTCTTCCGGTGAAAGAGCTTACATCACCGCTTTCAAAATCGTTTGAATAAATTACCGCTGCTTCAGAAGCAGCATCCACTTGTACATTGCTGAAAAATCCAGGCACTGTCGCTGTACACAGCATAACAGCACTAAGGATTCCAGAAACTGCCTTGTTTTTTTCCATAAATAAAACCTCCAAATGTTTTTAAGAGCCATATACGTCAACTCTACTATTTTTATTTTACATCATTATTTAAAAAATGTCAATGCTTCTACCAAAAAAGCACATATTTTGTTCAATTCGATCTACTCATCGCAATATTTGACCATATTATGCAGCTTGTATTTTCTGCTCATGTATGGTATAATATATGCATAACTAACATTATTAATAGCCGGAGGATAGATATTATGAATAATTCAAAGCCACTGAAACGAACTGATGTACCTGTTGAATACACATGGGATCTTAAAGGGCTCTGTGAATCAGATGAAATATTTGAAGAGAAATTTAAGAAGGTTCAGGAGCTTTTGCCTGAGATAGCAAACTTTAAATGCAGATTGTCTGACAATGCTGAAACAGTTCTCTCATTTCTTACAAAGCTTGAAGAAACAGAACAAATATTTGAAAAACTTTATGCATATGCAAATATGCATCTGCATGAAGATATGAATGTTGCAAAATATCAGGGCTATTCTGCAAGAATGCAGACACTTGCATCGAATCTCGCTGAGGCAGGCTCTTTCTTTGAAGCAGAGCTTCTTTCTCTGCCTGAAACCCAATTAAAATCATATGTAAAAAGTGATATTCTCTCCCACTATCACCTTTTACTTGAACGTATTCTTAAAAGAAAAGAGCATACACTCTCCTCTGCGGAAGAAGCGATCATTGCCAAATCATATGAAATGGCATCGGCAGCAGATGATATTTTCAGTATGCTTAATGATGCTGATATGAAATTCGGAGAAATAAAGGATTCAGACGGAGAAATGAAAGAGCTTACATCAGAACGATTTGTAAGCTTTATGGAATCCACTGATCGCCGTGTTAGAATTAATGCTTTTAAGCGCTTTTATGAGGTTTACGGACAATTTAAAAATACTATCGGTGCAGCATATGCTGCAAGCATAAAAAAAGCAGGATTTTATTCCAAAGTCAGAAATTACAGATCGGCTCTTGAAATGTCACTTTCCATAAACGAGATCCCTATTTCAGTATATGACAAACTTATTGAAACAGTCAGACAAAATCTGCCGGCTATGCACAAATATATTTCTCTAAGGAAAAAAATACTTGGAGTATCGGAGCATCATTTTTATGATAACTATGTCTCACTGATTCCTGATTATGATAAAAAATTCACATTTGATGAAGCAAAGCAATTAGCTCGTGAAGGTCTTGCTCCTATGGGTAAGGATTATATAAAGCGGCTTGAAGAAGGCTTTTCCAACCGATGGATAGATGTTTATGAAAACATTGGAAAATGCAGCGGCGCATATTCATGGGGCGCATACGGTGCGCATCCTTATGTCCTTCTGAATTTTCAAGGAAATCTTGACGATGTATTCACCCTTGTACACGAAATGGGACACGCTCTGCATTCTATGTATTCTCACGAGGAGCAATCCTATACCTATGCAGGATATAAAATTTTTGTAGCTGAGGTAGCCTCTACCTGCAATGAAGCGCTTCTTATGCAGTATATGCTATCAAAAAGTAATGATAAACGTGAAAGAGCATACCTTATCAATCATTTTATCGATCAGTTCAAAGGTACTCTTTACAGACAGACAATGTTCGCCGAATTTGAAAGAGCAGCTCATGAGCTTTATGCATCAGGCGAAGCGCTTACTCCCGATGCTCTTTGCGAAATATATCGAAACCTCAACAAAGATTATTTTGGCGACGATATGGTCATAGATGATGAAATAGCTCTTGAATGGCTAAGAATACCGCATTTCTACAATGAATTTTATGTATATCAGTATGCAACAGGATTTTCAGCAGCAATAGCATTGTCAAATCGCATACTAAAGGAAGGCTATCCTGCCGTTTTGGACTATATAAGTTTCCTAAAAGGCGGCTGCTCAAAAGATCCGATCGAGCTTTTAAAAATAGCAGGCGTTGATATGACTTCACCTAAGCCCGTGGAAGAAGCACTAAAGCTGTTTTCACAACTTGTAGATGAGCTTGAGCAATTGATATGAGTGAATTTTAAAAAAAAGGCTTGACAAAGTTTTTTTGAAGTGATATAATTTATTCAGAATTATAAATGCCTTGACGAAGAGAAGTAACATTGGAATTCGCTTACAGTGAGTATGAGGTAGTGTAAACCATGCAGCAGAGCCTTTGTGAATAACACTTCTGAGCAGCAAGCCGAACACTCTTTGCAGTCAGTAGGTAAGACGTTGCCGTGCGTTAAACGGAGCGTTCATGTATGTGAGCGAAAGAGTGACTGTATTTTTTAATACAGTAATTCAGGTGGCACCACGGATCATTACATCCCGTCCTGATGTTTTTGTCAGGTCGGGATTATTTTATTTATGAAAGGAATTTAATTATGAAGCATATTGATATCAAAAACATTTTTACCGATAAAGAATATATCGGTCAGAGCGTTACTGTATGCGGTTGGGTCAGAACAGCAAGAAATTCAAAGACTATGGCGTTTATCGCACTCAATGACGGCACTTCACTGAACCATCTACAGATAGTTATTGATAAATCTGCTGATATTTCATTTGAGGATGCACTTCATCTTGGAACATCATTAAAGGTTATAGGTAAGGTAGTTGAGGATCAGCACGGCTCTGTTGAGATAAATGCAGAAGAAATAACAGTACTTGGTACTTGTCCCGGCGAATATCCTCTCCAAAAGAAGCGCCATACCCTTGAATTTCTGCGTACAATGCCACATCTGAGAGGAAGAACTAATACCTTTAACGCCGTTCTGCGTGTACGTTCTATAATGGCAGAGGCTATTCATCAGTATTTTCAGGACAGAAACTTTGTGTATGTAAACACGCCTCTTATCACCGGCAGTGACTGCGAGGGTGCAGGCGAAATGTTTCAGGTAACAACTATCGGATATTCCACTGATTACAAAAATGATGAGGAATACTATGCAGACGATTTCTTCGGCAGACGTGCAGGTCTGAGTGTTTCAGGTCAGCTTGAGGGCGAAGTTGCTGCTATGGCTATGGGAAAAATATATACATTCGGTCCGAGCTTCCGTGCTGAGAACAGTAATACACCTAAACACCTTGCAGAATTCTGGCACGTTGAGCCTGAGATAGCATTTGCAGAGCTGCCGGATATTATTGAAGAAGCTGAAAGCATGGTAAAATATGTTATCCGTACTGTACTTGATACTTGTCAGGAAGAGATGAAATTCTTTGATGCTCACTTTGAAAAGGGTCTTATCGCTCGTCTTGAGGAGCTTATTTCACATGAATTCGGTGTTTGTGATTATACAGAAGCTATTCGCATTTTGAAAGAATCTGGAGAAGATTTCCAGTATCCTGTTGAATGGGGCTGTGATCTACAGACAGAGCATGAAAGATATATCTCTGAAAAGGTATTCAAGAAGGCTGTATTCGTTACAAATTATCCGAAAGATATCAAATCATTCTATATGAAGCAAAATCCTGACGGCAAGACTGTTGCTGCTGTTGATCTGCTCGTACCGGGCGTTGGCGAAATCATAGGCGGCAGTGAACGTGAAGCTGATTATGATAAGCTTGTTGCTGCAATGAATGACAGAAATATGAATCTCGATCTTTACAGCGATTATCTTGATCTTAGAAAATTCGGCTCTGTTCCGCACGGCGGATTTGGTCTGGGATTTGAACGCCTTATTATGTATGTAACAGGCGTATCAAATATCCGTGACGTTATTCTTTATCCAAGAACAGTAGGCAGCATTCGATAAATAAAATTATATTAAACGTAAAATTACTTTTGACGTTTAATATAAAATATGAAAGGAATGATTCTTATGTCAAAATCACTTTACATCCCGGAAGGATATACTTCCGCACTGACTCTTCGTGAAACACAGCACGCAATCAAATATATCAAAGATGTGTTTCAGCAGGCGCTGTCATTTGCGCTCATACTTGACCGTGTAACAGCACCGCTTATTGTCCAGAAAGGCAACGGAATAAACGACGACTTGAATGGAATTGAAAGAAAGGTTGATTTTTCCATAAAGGAAATTGAAACCGAAGGTGAAGTAGTGCAATCCTTAGCAAAATGGAAGCGTATGGCACTCTATCGTTATGGCTATCAGCCCGGAGAAGGCATTTATGCTGACATGAATGCTATCAGACGTGATGATGATACGGATAATGTTCACTCTATATTTGTAGATCAGTGGGACTGGGAAAAGGTTATAACAAGAGAGCAGCGAAATGTTGAAACATTAAAGGACACTGTCAGATCTATTGTAAAGGCTGTTGCTAATACAAAACGTAAGGTAAGTCTGCGTTATCCTCAGCTTAAATCAAAAATTTGCGATACTCCTTTCTTTATCACATCACAGGAGCTTGAGGATATGTATCCTGATAAAGCTCCCAAGGAACGTGAATCTATTATTGCAAAAGAACATGGTACTGTGTTTGTAATGCAGATAGGCGGAAAGCTTAAAAGCGGTGAAAAGCATGACGGCCGTGCTCCTGATTATGACGATTGGTCACTCAACGGCGACCTGCTCTTCTGGGACGAAGTCCTTGGCAGTGCTCTGGAGATATCATCTATGGGTATTCGTGTTGACGAAACATCTCTCCAGACGCAGCTTGCTGAATGTGATGCTCTTGACAGAAACAAGTATACATATCACAAGATGATTACAGACGGAACTCTTCCGCTTACCATAGGCGGCGGTATTGGTCAATCAAGACTTTGTATGCTTCTCCTTGAAAAGGCTCACATCGGAGAGGTTCAGGCTTCTATATGGCCTGCTGAAATGACCGAGAAATGCAAAGAAAGTAATATAATTCTGCTTTAAGAGTCTATTTATAGTGAACGACAAATTTATTTGGCGTTTACTATATAATCATTAGGGAATGATGTTCTCCCAAGGTAACACCTAAACCGCTTATTAAGCTGATGACATCTGCAATTTACGCAGATGTTGTCAGCTTTTTTATATTTTTAAGGAGATGTTTTTATGCTTTTATCACTATCTATTATTTTTTTAGTTGGTTTATCAGCTGCTTCTGTTTTTAAAGCAATCAAACTGCCGAGAATTATCGGTATGCTTATCACAGGAATCGTAGTCGGACCATTTGTACTGGACTTGCTTGATCCGTCTATATTAGGCATTTCCTCAGAGCTTCGTCAGATAGCACTTATCATTATTCTTATAAAAGCAGGATTATCTCTTAACCTGTCAGATTTGAAAAAAGTCGGCAGACCTGCTTTTATGATGGCATTTGTACCTGCCTGCTTTGAAATACTTGCTTATCTGTGCTTCTCGCCAATATTGTTTGAGATATCCTATGTAGAAGCAGCCGTTATGGGAGCTGTACTTAGCGCTGTTTCTCCTGCCGTTGTAGTTCCGAGAATGGTAAATTTGATCGAAGAAAAAAGAGGAACAGAGAAAGGGATTCCGCAGATGATACTTGCCGGGGCATCCTGTGACGATATATTTGTTATCGTACTATTCAGCACTTTTTTGACAATGGCACAAGGAAATTCAGCCAATATTATGGATTTTGCAAATATTCCTGTTTCCATAATTCTGGGGATATTATGCGGCAGCAGCATCGGACTTTTAATGTTTTTCTTACTTGAAGCTGCATATAAGAAAAATCTGAAAATCAGAAGCAGCATAAAAGTTATTATCATATTATCCGTTTCATTTTTGCTTATGACTATCGAAACATGGTTAAAAGAGTATGCTGCATTTTCCGGACTACTGGCAGTTGTAGCAATGGCTTGTGTTATCAAACTAAAGTCAGATAGAGCCGTATCTATCAGACTTTCAGAGAAATTCGGAAAGCTGTGGATAGCAGCAGAGGTTATTCTTTTTGTTCTTGTTGGTGCGTCTGTTGATATACGCTACACGCTTACCGCAGGATTATCTGCTGTGGCACTTATCTTTTTATCGCTTGCATTTCGTGCAGTTGGTGTATTTATTTGCGTCATTGGAACAAATTTGACTATAAAAGAAAGAATTTTTTGCATCATAGCATATCTTCCCAAAGCAACAGTTCAAGCTGCAATTGGATCAGTACCATTATCATTGGGTTTGCCATGCGGAAAAATCATACTCTCAGTTGCTGTCCTTGCTATTCTGATAACTGCCCCGATAGGCGCTTTGGGGATCGATGCGAGCTGCTGTTCCCTATTAAAGCAAGAGAACGCACCAGAAAAATAAAATTTATTTGAGGTTTGCCATATTTTATTTTACAATAAAAATATAGCATTGCTGATTTGTCGAAAAAGATGATTTTTTAGTGTGCAATTTGGAGCTTGTACCAAAAATAAAGCTGTACACACAAAAACATTGCATAATTTTACGATATGTGATATAATGATTAATGTAAAAACGCACAATATTTGTATGGTATTGCATTAAGAAAAAACATAATGGAGAATTATTATGAGAGAAAAGCTTAAAGGTAACATTATGCTGCTTATAGCTGCCATCATATGGGGCACGGCATTTGTTGCACAAAGCGAGGGCATGGATTATGTAGATCCGTTTACATATAATGCGTGCAGAACACTTCTTGGCGGTGTAGTGCTTATACCTGTTATTGCAGTCTTTAGAATGCTTGAAGCAAGAAATAAAGATTTGATGGATATCAGCAAAGCAGCATCTGTCAGATTTACTGTTACAGGCGGAATTATATGCGGTTTTATACTGTTTGCAGCAAGCTCATTGCAGCAGTGGGGTATAACCATGACAACGGCAGGAAAAGCAGGCTTTATTACAGCACTGTATATTATAATCGTACCTTTGATAGAACTGGTTATCTACAGGCATTCCTCGCTTATAGTGTGGATATGTGTAACGATAGCAGCTATAGGATTCTGGCTGCTTTGTATAAAAGATAACTTTTCTGTAGGCACAGGTGACCTTATAATACTCGGCTGCGCATTTTTCTTTGCTCTGCACATTATGGTTATAGATCATTTTTGCTTAAAGAAATGTGATTGTATACTTATGTCATGTATACAATTTTTTACAGCGGGAATTTTGATGACCGTGTGTATGTTCATATTTGAAAGTCCTGATATCAGTGCAGTTTTCAGTGCAAAATACACCATTCTTTATGCCGGAATAATGTCAAGCGGTATTGCTTTTACATTGCAGATTATAGGACAGAAGAGGACAGATCCTACCTCTGCTACACTTATAATGAGCCTTGAATCTGTATTTGCAGTTCTTTCAGGATGGCTTATACTTAAAGAAAAAATGACTATACGTGAATTATCAGGGTGTATTCTCGTCTTTATTGCGGTGATTATTATTCAGATAAGGCAGCCATTGTCTGAATATTTAAAATCAAGAAAAAATAAAACAACGGAGGAACTATAATGAAAAAGTATCTAAGTAAAATTATTTTTACACTGCTTGTTGCTGCATATCTTATATGCTGCATTGCAGTAACTCCTATTTCCGAAGCAGTAGGGTCAATGTGGTCGCTGCTGCCGCCGATAGTTGCAATAGGACTTGCCCTTATAACCAAAGAGGTTTATTCGTCATTATTTATAGGAATAGTTTCAGGAGGAATTATTTATGCTGCTGCAAGCGGCAGCGGTTTTGAAGGTGTATATACGGCTGTTGTTCGTGACGGTATTATTTCCAATATTTCCGATCCATATAATGTCGGCATACTCGTCTTTCTCATTGTGCTTGGAATAATTGTTGTACTTATGAATAAGGCAGGAGGAAGCCGTGCTTATGGAGAATGGGCTACAAAGCATATTAAATCACGAGCTGGAGCTTGTCTTTCAACCGTCTTTCTTGGAATCCTTATCTTTGTGGATGATTATTTTAATTGTCTTACAGTAGGCTCTGTTATGCGTCCTGTTACTGATAAATACAATATTTCACGATCTAAGCTTGCGTATATTATTGATTCAACTGCTGCGCCTGTATGTATCATAGCACCTATTTCTTCATGGGCAGCAGCTGTAAGCGGTACTGTCGAGGGCGTTAATGGTATACGTCTGTTTATCAGCACTATTCCATATAATCTCTATGCTATTTTAACGCTTACTATGGTTATTTTTATTTCTATAAGAGGCTTGGACTTTGGATCTATGAAGTTTCACGAGGATAATGCCCGAAAAGGAGACATTTTTACAACACGCAGCACTGATTACCAGAATGATGACGAACCTGTTCATTCTAAAGGAAAGGTGATTGATCTTGTACTTCCGGTAGTGATTCTTATAATATTCTGCGTGATCGGCATGATCTATACAGGAGGATTTTTCAGCGGTGAAGGATTTATAAATGCCTTTGCAAATTGTGATGCATCATATGGACTTTCACTCGGTTCGATCGGTGCGCTTATAATAATTATAGGATATTTTATTCTCCGCAAAGTTCTAAAATTCACTGAATGCATGGACTCAATTGCAGCGGGATTTAAGCAGATGGTCCCTGCTATACTTATCCTTACATTTGCGTGGACTCTTAAAACAATGACAAATTATCTTGAAGCAGGAGCATTCGTTTCAGGTCTCGTTGAACAGGCAACAGCGATCCATGTACTTCTTCCGGTTATTCTCTTTTTAGTGGCAATAGGTCTTTCTTTTGCAACCGGTACATCGTGGGGAACATTTGGAATACTTATCCCTATTATAACAAGTGTATTTTCAAATGATCTTGCAAACGTAAGCAATACCGGATCTATACCATCTATGGTAATTATATGTATCTCAGCTTGTCTTGCAGGTGCTGTCTGCGGAGATCATTGCTCGCCTATTTCTGATACAACTATAATGTCATCTACAGGTGCGCAGTGTGATCATGTAAACCATGTATCAACTCAGCTCCCATATGCTTTGACGGTAGCTGCCGTATGCGCTGTCGGATATATTATTTCAGGCATGATTCATAATGTATTTGTTGTACTTGGCACTTCATTATTCCTCATGATCACATCGTTAGTTGCAATAGATATGATTATGAAACGAAAATCTTTGCGATGAAAAAAGATACCCTATCTTTGGAAGCGAGAAGTATTTATGCACAATGATTTTTTTATTGTTTTTTCATAAATAAAAATTTTAACCCCGATTCTATTTCCAGATTCGGGGTTTTTTGATTGACTGAACCAAACAACAAACTTATTTGTCATTT
>CAMWPG010000040.1 GCA_947176075.1 uncultured Ruminococcus sp.
TTGAGGTTATAAATTCCGATTGTGTAGATCTGAATGGGTATACTATTATAGATGATATGCTTAAAAATGCTGACGGCGGTGTTGTTAAGATTACTCCGTCTGAGGCCGGCAGCTATGATCCATCAAGTAAAATAATTACTTTTAATTCCGATTATAAGAATGGTGCTATTATTGAGTATGTAACTAAAATTACTCCCGATCAAATGAAAAATGTTGAGGGCTCAAAAACTAATAAAGCCATACTTAAAAAGGGAGAGGATAAAATTTCTGAAGATAGTGAAACTGTTAATCTGTGGAAAGAACCTTTTACAGTAAATAAAAAAGGTATTGCAGACTATGAGAAACAAAGCGGCAGTACATACGACAATAAGATCGATTGGACGATTACTGTTAAGAATGAATATGGCGCTTCTCTTGATGGTTATCTTATTGAGGATGTCAATATACCGGATTCGGGTGCGACGCTTCTTCCAAGCGGCAGCTTAGAGAAATCGGGCGATAAGTGGAAGATAAATGCCGGTGGCGCTTCTGAGGTCAAGATCACTTATACAACAGATGCTGTATCGGGAATAAATTCTAACACTGCAAAGCTTTATTATCCTACTGGTGAGCCTACTGGAAAAGAAGGAAATGATGATGTAGAGTATAAAGATAAAAATGCTCTCATAAGTTTTGATAAAACTTCGTTTGTAAAGTCAAATGGTACGATTGAATGGACTATTGCAATTAATAATCAAAACGGATTGGCACTCGATGGTTATACAATCACCGATAAGATGCTGCCGGATGCGATTCCCAGCAGCTTTACAATAAATCCTGCTAATGCTGGTAAACTTGAAAATGCTACAGTGACATTGAATGATGCAGCTTCAAGCGCACAGTGGATCACAATTAAATATTCTACAAAACTCACTCCGCAGCAGCTAAGAGATGGAGAGGCTTCTAATAAAGCTGAACTGAAAGATCCGGATGATAAGCCTGTTAAAGAGGATGAAGATAAACCTAAATTAGAAAAAAATCCGTTCTCTATAGAAAAAACGGGTACTCCTGATTATATTTCAAGCGGTGAATATCCTGCGAGTGGTAATAAGATCAAGTGGAAGATAAAAATTACAAGCAATAAGGGCGTTTCTCTTGATGGATATATTATTGATGATCCTGAAATTCCGTCAGATGCTGTTATAAAGGTGTCTCCAAAAGGCTCTTTAACAAAAACAAACGGTAAATGGGTGCTTAATGGAACAGGCAATTCAACATCTATTACGCTTGAGTATGATGCTCCTGCGCAGGTTGGTAAAGAAAATGTCAATCCTGTAGAGCTTGAATATCCTGATGATGAACCTACTGGTAAAAAGACAGAAGGCAAGGTAACTTACAAATCACAAAGTGAGCTTGTTGAACTGGCAAATAAGTCCGGTTATTATAATCAGGATTCTCATGAAATTAATTGGACAATAAATGTTAAGGTTGAAGGCGGATATGACATAGGTGCTAATCACTATGTTATTTACGATGATATGTTCAAGAATTTGGATATTGAAGATATTCAAATTGCATATCAGCCAGCGGGCAATTATGCTGTACTTGATAAAACAGCCGGAACATTGACATTTAATTCAAAGCCAAACGGTAACAATTTTAACATCACATATACAACCAAAGTTGATATTCCGTCCAATGCTAAAGCTACGACTATGAATATAAACAATGGTTATGGTCCCGGACCGGGCACAACGCAAACTGCTACAGTACCGGTTCCTGTTAGAGATGAATTAAATAAAACGCTGAGATCTTCTAAAAATGAAACTCAGGAGCATAGCGGTGAGCTTGTAAGAACACTGAATTGGACTGCTAATATTACACACGATGGTACTTTTAATAACCTGACATATACGGATGAACTCAGTGTCAGCAGAGCAGGCGACGAACATATAATAACTGATGATCAGATTGCAGCTCTAAAGGTATACGGTAGTGTAAATCAAGGTGACACTTTGCTTACTAAAGGTGTTGATTATGAGCTGGTTAAAAATGCTGATGGCAGAGGATTTGTAATTACATTCAAAGATACGTTAGATGCAAAAGGCTATAATTATGTAAAAATTGAATATCAGACCAAAGCAACATCAAAATCTGTAGCTTCTGGAGAAAATTATCCTGTTAAAAGTGAATTTTCTAACAATGCAAGTTTTAATAATAATCCGTCTACAGATAAATTCACTCTTACAAGAAATGATCCTGAGATTCATACAAATTTGAATCTTAATATCAAAAAAGAGTGGGAAAATGATGATACAGCTATAAGACCTCAAAATGCTTACTTTAAAGTTTTGTATCATACAGGTGATTATAACTGGCAGTATTTAAAGGGTTCTGGAAGTAATTATCTGTTCAAGGGCGACAGCGGATATAGTTTAGCATCTGATTATCTGGCAGTACTTAATGGTGCTGCATGGTCAGCCGATATTAATGGTTTACCACAGCATATCAGAAAAGCTAATTCTGATGGTTCAGCCGGCAAAGATGTATACTATTATTATAAGATAGAAGAAGTTAATTCTAATGGCAGTTCAATTGAAAATAATCTGCTTAAAGTAAACGGCGGTTCTTACAAGGTTTCTTATGCAAATAATAGTGGTGTTAACACTGATAATATATATATTAATGCAAAAAACACCTTGTACAGAGATCAGAATATAACTCCTCAAAAGACTTGGGGTGGAAATACAGGCTCAGGAACTGGTATTAATAGTATAACTGTTCAGCTTGAATATTCTACAAATGGCGAATATGGACCTTTTTATCCAGTTAGAAAGGACAACTCAGGTAATTATGTCTTTGATCAGAATTCTACGGATGATATTGTAATACAAGATCTTAGCGGTATAGAACGCAAGTGGATCGGCAATACTTGGGAGAATCTTCCTCAGATTATTCCTGTAGGTAATGATTCTCAACCGTGTCAATATCGAATTCGTGAAATCAAGTATAATGATACTGAGATAAGCGGCGATCAGTTTGTGGCTGACGGCGGATACTACAAGATAAGCTATAGTATAGACAGCGGCAATTTTGCAGTTGTTAATGAGTACAAAGCTAATAAGAGTATAAGCTATACTGCAAGCAAGAAATGGAATAATGATACATCATATTTATCAAATCGTCCTGATACTATTCTTGTTCAGTTGAAGCAGAACGGTCAGCCTTATGGCGATCCTGTAGAGTTAAGTTTAAGTAGCAAATGGTCTTATACATGGAATAATCTTCCTAATCAGTCTACTGAAGCTGGAAATATAGTAACTTATACTTACACTGCTGAAGAAGTAGGCTTTAAAAAATCAGGTATAAATTCCGGTGAAGCTGTAGATATTACTCAGAATTATTTTGCTACAACAGGTGATGGATGGTATAATATTGCACATCAGCATGATAAGGAATTGTTGAAGACAACAATTACCAATACATTTGAACCTGTAAGTACGATATCTATTACACCTCAGAAAAAGTGGGTTGGAGATAATGAAGACAGCGCAGTTACCGGAAATCCGCTGCTGGATGCTAACCGACCGAAAAATGTAACGCTTAAGCTTCAAAAGAAACTGGGAAGCAGCGGTGTATGGACTGATGTGCTTGGAGAAGATAAACAATCTGTAACTATTGTATTATCAAGTTCAGATGTTTCTGAATCTGATAGCACAATATGGCAGTCTGAAAGTATCGGTAATCTTCCAGCCGAGGAGCTCGTAATTACAGATGATGGTAAATCTACTAAGTATTCTGTATCTTATCGTTTGGTGGAAACAGCGTATACTGATGCCAATGGTCAGGCACAAACATTGTCCGGCGGAACAGAATCGTTTAAAACTGAAAATGGTAAGTACATCATATCTGTACAAACTACAAGCAGTTCCGGCGATTTAGCTGTTACTAATACATTTGAAGAGGCTGTAGGTATTGATAAGAATATTTATAATGGTGATACGCTTGTAAAAAGTGTTGTTATTGATAAGGAAAAAATTCTTACAGAAGATTCTCCTTTTATAAAAATAATTGATGGCAAAAAATATTTTGTTTTTAATTATGCTATTAATTTTGAAGCTACTGAAAACACGTTTGTAAAACCTTTTGTTGATAAGATGCCGGATGGTTTTACTCTTATTGAAGATACCAGTGAGGATATTAAAGATCCTGTTGGTTGGGGTGACGGAAGTAGTATTAAAGCTGATCCTGTGTATATTCTTAATGGAGATGGTACTGCAACTGATGATCATTTCACGGGCGGATATTATAGGCGACCTACGATGTTGTATGCGGGGTTTGGTTTGAATCATCCAACCGCTCAAGATAAGAATTATGTTTTAACGCAGCCTGATGACAGCTATTATTATGATACTGTCAATAATCAAGTGTGGTTTAATAAGCCAAATATTACTGCTAGTAAAGAAAATCCTACTATTCTTATATTTTGTTATGCAATAAAAATGGAATATGATAAGTTCGTCGATATGATTGGCGAGAATGCTTCTTATTCTATTCCAAACACAGCTGAATTAGTTGAACCAACTACCGGTACGCCCACAGGTATGACTTCAGCTTCAAGTATCAAGGTCATAAATAAAAACGGCGAAAAGCTCATAACCAAAACCTATGCAGGCGATACAAATGTTCCAGGTTATGTTAAGTATTCTATCAATGTAAACCCTGAGGGCAAAAATCTCTCAACAGGCGATACGATAGACATACAGGATCTGCTTGAAACAGTCAGCTACTATGATAACGATTATGCAGGCGAAAAAACTTCTTATGGTAAAAAGCTTGTTGATATTCTCATGGATGAAATCAAGCTTTATGAGGTTGATGCTAACGGAAATAAGATAGAGCTTCCTTCAAATAAGTACACTCTTATTTTCCAAAACGGCGAACAGGTTTCAAATGGTGCAGCTCTTATGAAGCTGACAATTCCAGATGAAACGCATATTGTGGTTGAATATACATATAAAATGATTGCAAATGAATCAACACCATCTGTAATTCATAAATGTAAAAGTTCGACCCGTGTTAATGGTAGAATTGCTGTAATGCAGCCTGGATTTGTACCTCCGACAGGAGATAAAATTACTTTATCAAATAAGGCTAAACTTATCTCTGATAGTGCGTCTGATGAATCAAAAGAAGTAAAGCATGAGTATACAGTGTTTAAATCTGACGGAATGATTACTGTTGAATTTTTGCCGCAAATAGTTAAGGTAAATACAGGCAACTATACAATAAATGACCTTGAAGCCAGCTTTCTGCTTGCTAAGTATGAAAACGGAAAGTGGTATTATGCTGTATCTATTAATGATGCTGATGAAAACTCTGATCGTACTATAACATGGAGTACGTCTGGTGTTGATGGTCAAAAAATACCGGCTAATGCAAAACAAATTGATGTTAAAACAGCCTATGCTGTTGCATTTGATGAAACGGTACTTTATAAGTTAGTAGAGGTTTCTGTTCCATATGGTTATGAGGGTTCAAATTTAGGACTTGATAACAGCCAGTTCAAGGAACTTATTACAAGCTACTTGAATTCAGGAAGTACTTATTATAATGGCAAAGATTATGCAGTATTCCTTGATAATTATATCAATACTTATTATTTTGCATACAATAGTATTATCAGAGAATATCCAGATAATGTTACACCTGATAAGATTATGCAAATTAAATCCGGAGATAATGTTGAAATCCCGAATAATGAACTTATTGATATCGGAATTCAAAAGGACTGGATAAATCCGAAAACAAGTACGGCTGATTCTAAGATAACTGTAGAGCTTTGGTGGTCATCAACAAAAGCTTCTATAGGAATGCCTGCTGATGCAAAGCTTGTAAAAGCAGAAGATCTTGGAATTATGTCAGCAGATTTCTCAGCGAAAAAGACAATATCTATCACTTATGATGAAAAAGGTAATGTAATTCCAAATGAGAAAGTATGGACTGATTTGCCAAACGGCAAGAACAGCAAGCCTATTTACTATTATGTCAAGGAAACAGGTTATACTATAGGCAATAAGACATATGTACTTGATAAAGATGGAAACTTTACAAATGAATCCGGCGATGTTGGTGCATATAAGCCTACTTATATAGGTAATGCAGCTAATTTTGATGCTACAGTTAATGTTCGCAACTCTTATCAGCTCATGCTGAAAAAGAGTTGGAAAAACTCTGCTAATATTGAAATGAAGAATATTCCAGTAGAAAAGGTAACGGTTTCAATTTATGGAATCGATCAGGATGGCGTTAAGTCGAATGAGCCGCTATTTACGGATATTGAGCTTTCAGCAGATAATAATTGGCAATTTGATTTAACAGATGATCTTGACCCTGACATGGATCTTAGTCAATATAAGAGTTTTGTAGCAGAAGAAAATGAAAGCGCAGAGCTTGATGATTATGTAGTAAGCTGCGTATTTAATCTGAATGATGGCACAGGTGAAATCGTTGTAACAAATAAAAATACCATACCTACCGAAGCATCGGTTAAGGTGCAGAAAGTTTGGAGCGACGGAACATTGATTCATAAGAATGAATCAATTAAAGTAAGCTTGTATCAGTCAAAGAAAAAGCTTGACAATTTGTCTGACCTTGAATTGAAACTTAAGAATAGCGCATCTATTATGCAGAAAATTGATGAAAATGATAAGCAGATATATGAAAATGTTATTCTTAATGATAAAAATGATTGGTCATTTGCATGGACCGGCTTGCCTCTTGAAGATGAAAACCAAAGTAAGTATTATTACTATGTACTGGAAGATACGACTGGCATAGCAGATGCAGATGAGTATACTGCATCATATGAAATTATCGGTCAGAAGCAAACCAGTACGGAGTATAAAATTACTAATACCCGAAAGGCTATTATAGTTCAGAAAAAGTGGGTTGATGAAAATGGTTATTCTATTCCAAATGAAGAGCTGAATCAAAATTCTATCACTCTCGATGTTTTGAAAAAAGTTCCAAATGCACCGTCTGATGGTATAAAATTGATTGCCTTTGGTGATTCGATTACAGATGGATATGGCGCGACTGAACCTAACTGTTCTAAAAATGGTAAGGATTATCCTTCCAAGCTGATGGATTTATTAACAAGTGCAGGCTATACAATTGAAAATAACGGCAGCATTTGGGAATTTAATAAAGGCGAAAGTGGACAGCAGATAGGCGGTTCGGGTTATGAAGGATTCAGAGGTAGAATAAACACAGCTATTCCGGATGATACGGATATAGTTTGTTTCATCGGCGGTACAAATGATATACATCAGAGCAGCAGCGGTGTAAAGGGTGATCCGCAAGGTGTATATGAGAGATTTGAAGCTTGTATTAATGAAATAAGAACTCGTGTACCTGATGCTATAATATTTGTAGGCAGCATACCGCATTTTAATTTCTGGAAAAACGGTCAAGAAACAGATGGCGGTAAATGGTGGAGTTGGCTGACTGATTACAGTGCTGATAATGGTGCAATTCCAAATGGCTTAATCGATCAGTACAATGACAAAATAGAAGAATATGCAGCAAGAACTGATGGTGTTTATTTTGTAGATGTTTGCAGCGTTGTTATTCCTGATTATATTAGAGATGATGGATGTCATCCGAATGAAGCTGGTTATACAGCTATTGCAAATGCTTTCTATAATGAAATCCAAAACACATACAATCAAACTGATAGAGTCGGTGAAATTACACTTACTAAGGAAAACAATTGGATAGGTGCATTTGACATATCAGATGAAGATGCTTTGGCTGAGTATTATATTGATGAAAGCAACGTACCGGCAGGCTGGCAGGTAACATATGAGAATCAGAATCAGAATCTTGGCAGTACAACACCTATAATAGCTAAGAACACGAGGCGTGTTCCAAAAACGAGTCTGAGTGTTAAGAAAACATGGCAAAACGACACCGGAGGAGAATCGAATAGAGATTCAATTTCACTCGCTCTGCTCCAGAGTATAGATCTTAAAAACTGGTCAGAGTATGAAGCAGCAATGCCAGTTCCGACAAAATCGGACAATATCTGGACATATAATTATGATAATCTTCCGGCTGAGGATAATGCTGGTAATCGTTACTACTATAAGATTGAGGAAGCACCAATGGTAGGTTATACGACCTCTTATGGAACGCCTAATTATCTTAAATCAGTAGATGACAGCAGCGCAGGTGCTTTGGAGATTACTAATACGGCATCAGTATCATTGAAGATTCGTAAAGAATGGACTGATATTGATACGAATAATCATTTGAAGGATGTTGTTAGATTCAAGCTTTATAGAGCGGTAGGTGAAAGAAACAATACCGATGATGTAAATCTTATTCTTGAACTGGATAGCAATAATGTTGGTGTAACTGTTGGAAATACCGTATCTGCTGCGGCTAATAAGGCGGTAACTATCTCGCAGTCTGATGGTTCTGAAAGCATATTCAATGCTGTACTGGCTGGTGACGGCAAAACTATCAATATTGAAGGTTTGTCAGAAGGTACGGGTACTATTACAGTAACCGATGGAACTGATACAAAGATTATCAATGTAACAGTTTCAGCTTATAATCTGTTGCTTGATGGTGCTGAGAATTTTGTGATAACTGCTGGTGAGAATAATCACGTTCTGTCAGTTACAAAGGGCGGAAGTTCATTTGCTGATGTAACATACAGCTCAAGCAATCCGAATGTACTTACTGTTGGTGCAGATGGTACGATCAATACGGTAAATGCAGGTACTGCGACGATAACTGTTTCTACAGATGGAAATGTGATCCTCACTCAGGATATTACAGTAAATCTTCCTGATGATTTCAATATCATTGGCGAACAATATGAAGTTGCTATGAAAGAACACATACAACTTTCTGTATCTCCGATTTATGGATCATTTACATGGAATTCTTCTGATGAATCAATTGCAATTGTGGATCAGACTGGTAAGATAACTGGAGTTGCCGTTGGCAATGCAACTATTACAGTGACACGTAATGATGGACTTTCAAAAACCTATGATGTTTCTGTTATAGATGGTGGAGTTAAGTTTGATACCGGTAGTGAAGAAGTAGAAGTTATTATTGATAAAACTAAAAAGATTTCAAAAATTGAGATTGAGTTTGATGAAAATAACATACCAAGTGAGAGCTGGTATAATATACAATCAAATCTTACTTATTATGATACATGGACAAATCAATATTGGCCTCATGATGAAACCTTGTTTAGTTTAACCTTTGCAAATGACAGCGGCTCAAAGAAAATAACTACCAGTAGTTCATCAGATAAAGTAAAAATAAACATTGATGGTTACAAGGTTACAATTGAAATTAATAATCCATCAAGCTATGATTACAGCAAAGGTGATGGAAAATTCACTATTAGTAGTTCAGGCAGTGGCTGGCAAGGCAAATATCGAATTGTTTATATGTCTGATGAATCAGCTCAAGTTCTTTCACTTCGCAGCGTAACACGTGAGCAGATCCTATTAGGCGCAGGCACAAACGCAGAACTGCTCGATACTATAGAGATTGTAGGCGGCAGTGCAGGCGGATGGGAAAAGGTAGTAGAAAACCTTGATGTTTACGCACCTGATGGCAGACCGTACATATATTGGGTCGAAGAAGAAGAAGTACCTGGTTATGAAGCCAGCTATCAATTCAGTGATGGAAATTCCGAGTCTTCCTACTGGATAGATGCATCTAAGCCAAATGCAGACGGCGAGCTTGCAGCAACTGTCCGCAACAATAGCAAAGATACACCGGGTTATGAACTTCCGAATACCGGCGGAGAGGGTGTTCATGTTTACTATTACACAGGAGTAGCGATGATACTACTCAGTGCATTCGCCGGAAGCAACCGTATCAGACGACGTTTGAAACAGCGTTGTACAAAATAAAAAGTAAAATTAAAATGGTCAAAAATTAAAAAAATTCCGGGGCAGAGTGCGGCGATGAAGCCGCACCGCCGGAGCAACGTATTAAAGGAGCGTTAATTATGAAAAACACAAGAAAATTTGCAGCTTTTGTAGCGTCTATTCTCGCAGTAGCTTGTATGGCTGCACCTATGGCAACTTCTTTCTCCGCAGATGCGGCAGGTTCAATCGAAATTACTAATGAAAAAGCAGGACACAGTTATGAAGCATATCAGATTTTTGATGGTACTTTATCAGAGTCAGGTGTTCTCTCAAATATCACATGGGGTACTGGTATTGATACTGCAAAAGAAACTGATCTCATGACAGAGATTAAAACAATTGACGGTTTCGGTGAATGCACAGATGCTGCCAGTGTTGCTGAGAAGCTTGCAGATGCTTCAAATGATGATGCAACAACAAAGCAGTTTGCTTCTATTGTCGGCAAGTATCTTTCTACTGAAAAGTCAAGTAGTACAGCTGCAGGCGGCAAATATACAATTGGCAATGTAGATGATGGCTATTATCTGGTTAAGGATTCTGATGATTCTCTTATTGGTGAACACGATGCTAAGACCAGATATATCGTTCAGGTTCTTGGTACTAAAACTGATATTGTACCTAAGAGTTCTTTCCCACAGGTAGAGAAAAAGGTTCTGGAAGACGATAAGCCTGCAACAGGCAAGCCTATAAATGATCCTGACACAACAGAAAATTGGAACGATGTAGCTGACTATTGCATAGGCGAAGCTGTTCCATTTAAGCTTTATGGTACAATGCCTGACACAATTGCTGATTATACAAAGTATAAGTATGTATTCCATGATACACTTGCAACTCAGTTTGATGCTCCTAATGCAGCAGATGTAACTGTTAAAATTGATGGAGCAGAAGCTCAAAATGCAGTTGTAGATGTTACTGGTCAGAATATCACTGTTACATTTGCAGATATTAAAAATGGCAATACTGTAACTGCAAATAGTGTTGTAACAGTTGAGTATAAAGCTGTTCTGAACGCTGATGCTGTAATCGGTCTTGATGGTCAGCAAAATGAAGTATATCTGACATATTCCAACAATCCAAACTGGGTTGGAGACGGCGAAAACGATACACCTGATGATGAGGGTAAGACAACTGAAGATAAGGTTATCGTATTTGCATACGAACTGGATACAACAAAGGTTGACGGCGATACTGCTGCTAAGCTTGCAAATGCTGAATTTAAGCTGCTGGATTCTACTAAAAACAACGTTGCAACAGTAGATGCTAATGGAAAGTTTGCAGGATGGTCAGCTGTAGAAAAAGATGAGGATGGTAATATTACAAATGGTACAACACTCAAATCTGATGCAGATGGTCTCTTTAAGGTATCAGGTCTTGATGATGATACTTACTATCTCCAGGAAACAAAGGCTCCAGATGGCTATAATAAATTGACAGGTGATGTTGAAATTGTCCTTACAGCTACTACTGCAAATAATCAGGATTGGCATACATTTGTTCCTGGTGAGGCATTGACAGGTCTTGCAGTTACAGCTAATGGCACAGCTGGCACAGCTGATGTAGCTTCTGGTATTGCAAATATTACAATTGCCAATAAGCAAGGTTCTACTCTTCCTTCAACCGGTGGCATCGGTACAACGATCTTCTACGTAACAGGTGGCGCACTTGTAGTAGGTGCAGGTGTTATGCTGGTTTCCAAGAAGAGAATGTCTAATAAGTAATTTTGTTTCATTTTAGGAAACTCCTCAAACGTCCATAAACCCAGCCGCTAAGCGGCGCAGCTAAACCTTAGTCTGCCGGCTTTCTCCTTGCCGGCAGGCATTAGGGAGGATTCCATGAGAAAAAAACGCATTTCCCCTTCTACAATTGTCCTTACTATAATATTTCTCGTGGGGCTCTCCGTGATGCTTTATCCCACCGTAAGCGACTGGTGGAATTCTCGTGTTCAATCTCAGGTTATAGCAAGCTATGACTCCGCTGTTGAACAGATAGATGGTGATCAATATATAGAAATCTTGAATCTTGCTCATGCTTATAATGAAGCACTTAATTCTGTAGATTTTCCGCTTGCTGATCCGGATGCCGTTCCAGGATATGAGGATATTCTCAATATATCAGGTACAGGTGTTATGGGTTACATCACTATACCGACTATAAATATTCAGATACCAATATATCACGGTACTTCTACCGAGGTACTGAATGTTGCGGCTGGTCATTTGAAAGGCTCCTCATTTCCTGTCGGAGGCAATTCTGTTCATTCTGTTATTTCAGCACACAGAGGACTTCCGTCAGCACGACTTTTCAGTGACCTTGATAGGCTTGTTGTTGGCGATACATTCACTATTACTATTCTCAATGAAATATTTACTTATGAGGTCGAAGAAATAAACATAGTTTTGCCCCATGAGGTCAGCAGATTAGCTATTTCACAAGGTAAGGATTATGTTACGCTTATGACCTGCACTCCTTACGGTATAAATTCGCATAGACTTCTCGTTCGTGCGCACCGTATCCAAACTTTATATCCACATAATATTAAAATCGTTTCTGATGCTGTTAAGGTTGATCCTTTGCTGGTTGTTCCGGCTATATGTGCTCCATTGCTTGTGATACTTATTACTTCATGGATAATCAGCGGAAAAAGACGCCGTACACGCAGTGTCAAGGAAATATTTAACGATTTGAATTCTCCCAAAAAAGGAAGGTGACCCATATGTACAGTAATTTTTTACGCCGCTTAGGCTCTGTTCTTTGTGCTGTTGCTGTGGCTCTATGGCTTTCAGCTGCACTTTTTGTTACATCAGCGGCAGGCGGCAAAGGTTCAATGCAGCTCGTTTGTATGGTTGATAATTCTCCGGTTCGAGGTATGTCATGGAGTATTTATAACGTCGGTACATTTACTGATGATGGTAAGCTTTTATTCCATGGTGAATTTGCTGATTATCCGATCTACATTCCGGATATAACTACTTCTTCATTGCAGGCTGCTGCTACTACTCTGGAAAATTATGTTGCTATTGATGAAATTGAGTCGCTTGCTTCAGGTGTCTCAAATCAAAGCGGTATCGTGAATTTTGATCATCTTGAAGACGGTGTTTATCTGATTACTGGTGAAAGACTTCTTTCCGGAACGAAAATATATAACCCAGTTCCTATGTTTCTTGATGTCAAAAATGGAAAGGCTGTTACCGGTAATGTTAAGATGACTGTTACTGACAGACCATTTGTCGACAACCAAATGTACAGCGTTCTCAAAACATGGAAGTATGGAATCGGCGGTCAGGCAGCTGCACCATTTGAGGTTGAAGTCGAAATTTATCGTGATGATGTTTTAGTGGAAACGGTAAAATTGAATAATAGTAATAGCTGGAGATATAGCTGGATCGGTGATGCTAATTCTGAATGGAGATGCAAAGAGGTAACTGTGAGTGATGAGTATAAGGTTGTTATTAATCATACTGACACTCAGTTCGTTATCGAAAATAACCGTGATGTCCTCAATCAGACCTCAACTACTACAGAAACTTCTGAAACTACGACTACGGCTACTATAACAACATTGTCATCTGATGTGTCTACTTCTGTTTCATCATCCGATACAACATCTGATAGAGATACAGTAACCAATACTACTACGATCACTACTGTTGATACTTCCGATGTTCTGGTCAGCACATCTTCGTCTGTTGATACTGTATCCAGTAATACTACTGCAACCACTGTGATCGGCGGCGGCGGAAAGCTTCCTCAGACGGGACAGCTTTGGTGGCCGGTTCCGGTTTGCGGTGCATCAGGAATCGTACTTTTTACTGTAGGATGGCGTCTTAATAAAAAGAAGAAATAAGCGAGGAATCTAAATGAAAATAAAGCGAGGTACATACCTCTGTGCAGCAGGAACAGTGCTATTGGCAGCAGCATTGTTCCTGCTGCTATATAACAAAAATGAGGATAATCGTGCAGCCTCAAAGACAACTGATATACTGCAAGAGCTTAAAGATCAAATGCCAGAGCCTCATACAGAAAGTAAAGATGTTTTTGGTATGGATATTCCTGGTATGCAAACTGCTCCTGTTTTTACAGAGCCTTTCGATGGCTCAGAATATACACAGCAAGCGCAAAGCAGTACTATTCCCAAGCCTGATCTTTTCGCTGAATATGAAGTTGATCAGCAGCCCGAGGAGGTATATTATTATGTCAATGAAATATCATACATGGGGCTGATATATATACCTTCACTTAATTTAGAGCTGCCTGTAATGAGTGATTGGAGCTATCCTAATCTTAGAAATGCTCCATGCAGATATTCAGGAACTGTGGCTGATGGCGATCTTATAATAGCAGCTCATAATTATCGCTGCCATTTTGGAAGAATATCAGAGCTTGATTCGGGCGATGAGATAATATTTATAGATGGAGAAGGCATTATGCACACGTATAATGTTGTGCAAAGTGAGCTTATTGACGGCAAGAATTCAGCGGCAATGGTATCGGGTTCGGATGATTGGGATATTACTCTGTTTACCTGTACATATAGCGGAGCGAGCCGTGTTACTGTAAGAGCTGCTTTGGCACAGCAAGAGGATTGATGCAGCGTCTATGAACAGAGAGTTTGTTATTGATTATGCAAGGGAATATTACGGCTCTGAGCCGGAGTATCTCTGGAAAAATACTCCTGATGCGTGCGTTTTTAGGCATATAGAAAATAGAAAATGGTATGGACTTGTTATGAATATTTCCAAAGAAAAGCTTGGAATCAGCGAAAGCGGAAATATTGATATACTCAATGTCAAGTGTGATACGATGATGATAGGTTCTATGCTTTTGAAAAAAGGGTGTTTTCCTGCTTATCACATGAATAAGAAGCACTGGTTAACAATTGTTTTAGATGGAAGTGTTCCAGAGGATGAGATAAGGTTATTTATAGATCAAAGCTATGAGCTTACAAATTTTATTAAATAAAAATGTCTGCATTGTGGATTTGCAACACAGCGCAGACATTTTTTCATTATATTCACGAAATAAAAAACTCTTCTTTTCATTGTTGATTACGTACAAAAAAATATTTTATTTTACAACAAATATGCTGAATAAGTGTGTAGGGTGTTGCAATCAGTTTGGATATATGATAT
>CAMWPG010000041.1 GCA_947176075.1 uncultured Ruminococcus sp.
GAAATACAAATCCAATCTTTTTGTTACGTATAACTGAAAGCTGATTATCATTACCCGAACCTACATCCTGTCCATCAAATTTATATATACCAGAGGTTTGAAGATCAAGAAGTCCAATAATATTCATAAGAGTTGATTTGCCAGAACCAGAAGGACCCATTATCGCCAAATATTCACCCTCATTAACCTCTAAATTGATATCAAAAAGCACCGGCACAGGTTCTTTGCCTTGATAATATGATTTGCATATATCACGCAGCTCAAGTACCATCAGCAGCACCACCTTTCTCACTATCATAAGACTCCTCATTAAAAGAAATTTCTTCTCCGTCAGAAAGAATCTCACCATCTATAAGCATATTTTCATCTTCAATAGGCTCTTCAGCTTCCTCTATCAAAGCTTCCTCCGCATTTTCTGTTGTACGCATACCTTCTTTATATGCAGCAGACGGAAATGCAATTTTATCATCAGCCTCAAGACCGCTTACTATTTCGCAGTCCCCCATCATTTCATCGCTCTGTCCAAGTTCCACCTTTCTTTTTTCAAGTCTTCCTCCAAGACCGGCTGCCCATACATAGCTGTCGCCGTCTTCATCGGTAATTACATAATCAGAATAAAGCCATATACCACTTTTTTCAATAGTAACTCCACGATCCGGAGTTACAAGAATATGCTGTCCAAGCATAAGTCCATCACTTGAATCAAGCTCTATATAAAACGGATACTTGGATGATGTTGCCATTTCATCATCTCCGCCGTAATAATACATATTATTCTGATTGCTTTCAGCCTCTGTGCCTATTTCAGTAATGGTTCCGCTCCAAACAGTATCATTTATACGTGAATGAATCTGAACAGTCTGCTGCGTATATATCATAGGCATATTCTGCTCATTTATAGTACATTTAACACGAAATTCACCATCAGACATGATCTTCATAAGAATCTCTCCGCCCTCAGACTGAAGCTGTTCTACTGTTTTAAGTGATTGGATCGTTCCTGAGATCTCAGCCTTCACGGTTGCATTTTTTATAGTCTTTTTCAGTTTTTCAAGCTCTATCTCCTTTGTCTTTATATCATACTTTGTTTTGGCTATATCAGTTTCAAGTGATTGTATCTGAGTAGTATATGTAAGCTGGTCATCAGCATCGGCATTATATTTTTCGTTTTCAAGCTGGGATATCTGCTGCTCACTGGAGCTTATCTCGTTCTGCATTCTCTCAATCTCAACCTCACCCTGCTGAAGCTCAAGCTCCATAGACTCAATATCATATGTAAAAAGCGGATCACCTGCCTTTACATGGTCGCCCTCTTCTACAGATATTTCATGAATCACCTTAGTTGAATCTATTTTTATATCCTTTATTTCCTGAGGCTCAACAACTCCTGAAAACTGCATATTTGCATCTGCTGAAGAGACTGTATTCACATCTGAGACAGCGCACACATATGCCATTCCATCAGAATTTCCTCCTCCAATATTATATTTCCATAAGAAAAAGCCTCCTGTTGCAACAACTGCCGCTGTAATTCCTGAGACTGTTCCTATTATTATCTTTCTGGATTTACCCATTGTCTTTCCTCCCTGTATGAAATTAAAAAATCGTACTGTAATTGCTCTTATAAATCCAGCTGTTGTATTTGAGGTACAACGCTTTAGTTTTCAGTATAGCACAGCATTTACATTTTGTCAAGTGAAAATTCAGTGATATTTACCAATACACACGTATCGAATTTATATTGGAAAAAATTTAAATAAATTTATTATAGGCAATACCCTACAATCCTTATACAATGTTGCCTTAAAAAATGTTTTTTAAGTATAAATTGTTGCATACTTGACTTTTTTGTATTATAATGTTATAATATTCTTATTTAATATGAGAAAATATAAAAATATATAAGACTGAATCTCAATAAAATCAGTCTTTAGTAATCGGAGGTATCAATGAAAAACAAACCGTATCCGCTATATTCTCTGCCGCAGATAACAGACCTGAAGGACATGGTACGTTACCGTACGACTGAATCTTCTGATGAAATTGCATTTTCATTTATGGCAGGTACAGAAAAAATCGCAAGAAGAACTTTTCAAGAATTCAGCGATGATGTGAATTGCTTTGGTACATATCTTTTTAATAAAGGCTACCATAATGCCCACATTGCTATTATAGGAAAAAATTCATATGAATGGCTTATAGCATTCTTAGCAATAGTAAACGGTGGAAATGTAGCAGTCCCTATTGATAAGAACCTGCCTTCGGATAAAGTATGCCAGCTTTTAACTCAGACTGACTGCTGTGCTGCTGTGGTTTCAAAAAAAGGCGCAGGTCTTATAGAAAATACAAATGATATAGAAGCATTTTCTACTCTTGATTTCTCGGATTATATAGCAGAGGGCAGAAAACTCATCGAAAACAACGATCGTGAATTTATCGACTATGAAATACAGCCCGAAAAAATGGCTGCTATATTTTTTACATCCGGCACTACAGGTGACAGCAAGGGAGTTATGCTAAGTCATAAAAACATGGCATCTGATATAAATGCTGCCTGCAAGAACTTCGTTTTAGAGGGAAATACTGTTTCAGTTTTGCCGTTTCATCATACATTCGGACTTATCACAGCTATTTTTAAAGTGTATAATTACGGCTTTGCTACTCATCTGAACAGCTCTCTGAAAAATTTACAGTCTGAGCTTCGCGAGTTAAAACCGCAGACGCTTTTTGTTGTTCCGCTATTTGTACAAACATTTTATAAGAGCATTCTTTCTACAGCAAGAAAAAAAGGCAAAGAAAAGCTTATAATACGCGCTTCTAAAATAAGCGGTACTCTTCTGAATGTAGGTGTAGACCTTAGAAATATGCTGTTTCAATCTGTACTTTCTGCTTTCGGCGGCAACCTTGAATATATAATATGCGGAGGCGCTGCGCTGGACGCAAAATATGTAAAGGCGCTGCGTTCATTTGGAATAAACATTCTCAATGGATATGGTATCACCGAATGCTCTCCTGTAGTATCTGTAAACAGAAATCATTACTGGAGAGATGGAAGCGTAGGACAAGTATTAGAGGGATGCAGTGTAAAAATCACTGATGATGGCGAGATCCTTGTAAAGGGCGATAATGTTATGCTCGGTTATTATAACGATGAAACGGCTACGAAGGCTGTTCTTAACGATGGATGGTATTCAACAGGTGATATCGGACACATTGATGAAGACGGTTTCCTTTATATTACAGGCAGAAAAAAGAATCTTATTATTCTCTCTAATGGCGAAAATGTTTCTCCGGAAGAGATAGAAGAACAAATTCTTCGTGATGATGCGGTATGTGAAGCTATTGTATATGAGGACAAAGGCTCACTTTCTGTGCAGATATTCCCTAACGAAGAATTTACAGGTAATCAGGAATATTTTGAAACTCTTATCAAGAATTACAATAAGGTGCAGCCACAATATAAGCACATTCAGAGAGTGCTTCTGAAAGATGAAGAATTTGAAAAAAATTCGACAAAGAAGATACTAAGATTCAAAATAACTGAAAACAATCATATGTAATGAAATTGAGAATAATCTGACTGTGACCTTTGCACAGTCAGATTTTTTATATGCATTTTCAGTCAATATTTTAAGGATACACTGATTAAGAACCTGTACACATAGAAAATTCCGCACGTCTTTTCAGCAAATTTTACAGCAGGTATTTTTTTATTTTGCCTTGCATATACATTTATCAAAAACATTGATTGGAGGTAGATAATATGTCTGCAAAAACTCCCGATGATTATTTAAAAGAAATGATGGCACTTTATAATCAATCCAATTATAAATCGGAAACATCGTCAGTTTCAAAAAAAAATTCTGAAACTGATCAAATAGCCGTGCCTATTCCCGAATCCATTCCAAAAGCTGAACCTATATCAATCTCCGAACCCATTCAAGATGCAACGCCTTTATCAATAACTGAGCCGATTCCAGAGCCTGTTAAAATTCCAGAACCAGAATTGATACCAACGCCGATACCGCTTCCCAAGCTTCCTTCTGAGGATGATATCGAATCAAACGAATCTGTTATTGACCCTGAGGAAACTTCATTTGGATGGATACAAGTCTCAGCGAGAACTGCAGGAAACGCACTGCCTTTAGAAGGCGTTTCTGTACTTATACTAAAAGAAAGAGGAATGGATACGGATCTTATCATGTCTCTTGTTACTGATAAAAGCGGCAATACTCCTACAGTAAAGCTGCCTGCACCGCCAATAGGAAATACTAAATCCCAGCCATATAGCACATATCAGATAAGAGCGTTCTTACCAGGCTACACACGCATGGAAAGCGCTTCTGTCCCTGTATTTTCAGGTGTAACATCCATTCAGCCATTTGAACTGATACCGCTTCCTGTAGGTTCCGACGGAAATAATTCTACTATAATAAATCAAAACACTGAACCAAAGTTTTAGGAGGTGATAATATGCCTATAGGAGAACCATATATACCGGAATATATTACTGTGCATCTTGGAAGACCTGACAGCAATGGAGAGAATATTACTATTCCATTCCCAGAATACGTTAAAAATGTAGCATCCAGTGAGATTTTTCCAACATGGCCGGAATCTTCCATTCGTGCAAATATATATGCAATAACAAGCTTTGCGCTTAATAGGTATTATACTGAATGGTATCGATCCCGTGGCTATGACTTCGATATAACAGACAACACTCAATTCGATCAGAAATTTATAAAAGGCAGACAGATCTTTGAAAATATATCACAGATAACTGATGAAATATTTAATGACTATGTTCGAAGACAGGGCAGTGTAGAACCTCTTTTTACAGCATTCTGCAACGGTACTACCGCTACCTGCGATGGATTATCTCAATGGGGTACGGTGGCACTTGCAGAGGAGGGATTTACACCATACGAAATACTTACTTACTACTATGGGGATGATATTGATATTGTAAGAAATGCTCCGGTACGAACTGGAACACCGTCATATCCTGGATTTCCTCTTTCTTTGGGATATACCGGAAATGAGGCACGTACCATTCAGGTGCAGCTTAACCGAATATCAAGAAATTATCCCGCTATACCTAAAATCGCTGATGTCAGCGGTATTTATGACTATGCGACAGAGGATGCTGTAAGAAAATTTCAGGAAATATTTAATCTTGAACCTACTGGTATAGTAAACGATGCAACATGGAATAAGATAACATATATTTTTACCAGTGTAAAGAAACTTTCTGAACTTAACTCTGAGGGATTGCGTGAAGACGAGACTTCAAAACAGTTTCCGGATACGCTGCGCATAGGAATGCAGGGTGATAATATACGCAAGCTCCAGTATTTCTTAGCCGTTATAGGAGCATATTATGAAGCAGTTCTGCCGGTCGATATTACAGGTTATTTTGGACAGGAAACAGAAGCTTCTGTAAAATCCTTTCAGCAGGTATTCGGACTACCGCAAACAGGAATTGTTGAAAGAGCAACAGCAAGTGATCTGTATAAAGCATATTTTGGAATACTTGAAAGTCAGCCGGAGCCTGATGCTGATATCGGAAATGTTGTACTGTTTCCAGGCGTATCTCTTAAAGAGGGGAATTCCAGTGAAGCGGTAAGACTGCTGCAAACATACTTAAGCTATATTCATCAGACATATCCCGAAATAAATGATGTATCCGCTACAGGTTATTTTGGACCTGTGACTAAAGCTGCTGTTATTGCATTTCAAAAACTATATGGTATGCCTGAAAATGGTGTAGTAAGCTCTGTAGTATGGGATGCTATATCAGAACTTTATTCCGATCTTCGTTTTGGAATGGATAAAAGACCATATCAGAACCCGGGATACACTATATCATAAATCAGAAAGGAGCATTACAATTATGGCATACTCTCAGCAACAGCGCAGAGAACATATAAAAGAGCTGCAAAAAATGCTTTATGGGTTATCGCTTTTTGATGAAAGAATACCGGTAGTCGTACCAGATGGTATATACGGCAGAGAAACAGCCTTTGCAGTAAGAGCATTTCAACAAATTATGGGACTTAGAACTACAGGTGAGGCAAACTCTGCAACATGGGAAAAGATCAGAGATGAGTATTATGAAAAAATTGGAAAGAAAGCATATGAAATTAATGCATATCCACAGAATACTATAAATATAAGTATAAACGATGAGGGACTCGCAGTTTATATTATTCAGGCGATGCTGAAGCTGCTAAGTATAAGTTTCAGTAATTTGGATGATCTGAATATAACAGGCAGATATGATTCTGCTACTGAAAAAGCTGTGAAAAAATTTCAAATGTATAGCGGTCAGCCTCAGACAGGAAAGACTGATAAGGATACATGGAATCTTCTTGTAGCAGCATCTCAGCATGGCGCATAAAAAAATGAATAATATAAACAAAAATGCAATACTGTACATATTTTGTACGGTATTGCATTTGTATTAATGATATACAATAGGTGCGAAGTCATTTTATTATAAAGTATGATCAACACGCTCTACTTTCATAAGATTTGTAGTGTGTGAGCAGCCCACAGGAACTCCGGCAGTTATTACTACAATATCATCCTTTTCAACCATATTACAGTCAAGCGCAGCTTCTACAGCAGCAGCAAATAGCTCATCGGTATTATTCTTTTCGCCAATTATAAGCGGCTTTACTCCCCAACTGAGATTTGTCTGACGCCATACAACATCACTTACTGTGCAGCTGATAATAGGACAGCTTGGACGATATTTAGATATTTCTCGTGCAGTCACGCCACTCATTGTAACAGTAAGTATCGCTTTTGCATCGAGATCATGTGCAGTTGTAACAGTTGCGTGGGCAATTGCGTTAGCTATATCCTGATTTCCCTGCTTGCAGGTAGCATGAAGCGCCTTATAGTCTATGTTATCCTCTGTAGTCTTTGCAATACTATCCATAGTTCTCACTACCTCAGCAGGATATGAACCCGCAGCTGTTTCTCCTGAAAGCATAATAGCACTTGTACCGTCATATATAGCATTAGCTACATCCGTTATCTCAGCTCTTGTAGGACGAGGATTGCTTATCATGGATTCAAGCATCTGAGTCGCTGTAATTACCTGCTTTCCTGCCTGATATCCCTTTTTAATAAGCTCCTTCTGTACCGCTGGAATCTGCTCAAATGGTATCTCTACTCCAAGATCGCCTCTTGCAACCATTATCCCATCAGCAGATTTGAGAATCTCGTCAATGTTGCGAACACCCTCAAGATTTTCTATCTTAGCGATAATGCGTACGTTGAACCAGCCAAGGCTGTGAGTATATTTGCGAAGATAATCAATATCGGCAGCGGTACTTACAAAGCTCGCTGCAATAAAATCAAATCCGAGCTTAGCGCCGAATTCAAGATCGTTCATATCATTTGTACTAAGATAAGGCATAGAAAGCTTTACTCCTGGAACGTTTATTCCCTTATTATTGGACAGAACACCTCCGTGAATAATGCGGCATATTATATCCGTACGTGAGATTCGCTCAACAACCATTTCAATAACGCCGTCATTGATGAGAATGTGAGTACCTGGTTTTACATCATGGGAAAGATTTTTGAACGATATGCTGCCTACTTTATCATCGCAGAGTACATCACGGGAAGTAAGAGTATATGTGTCTCCTGAATGAATAGTTACCGGCTTATCATCAACGAATTTTCCAAGACGTATCTCCGGGCCTTTTGTGTCCATGAGCGTAGCAATAGGCAGACCAAGTTCATCACGCATACGTACTATTTGTTCAAAACGCTTCTTATGCATTTCGTAGTCACCGTGTGAAAAATTAAAGCGTGCCACGTTCATTCCGGCAGACATTACGTCTCTCATTACATTATCATCATCTGTTGCAGGACCTATTGTGCATACAATTTTTGTTTTTCTCATAATTTTACTCCTTGGTTCAGTTGTTTGATTTTCTTATCCATTCTATAAAGTTTTTTGAAAGGATAGCTTTATTTTCAGTATCCGTAAGTCCAAGTCTGAAGAAACGCTCCAATTCTTCTGAATGATCCCACATAGGAAAATCAACTCCAAAGAAGCAGTTTTCTACTCCATGCTTACGAATAAATTTAACAGCCTTCTCAGGGGGCATAAAGTCCAAGCAGCTGCTTGTATCAAATCTTAATCTGTTAGATGGTTTCAGTATCTGTGAAGCCTCTTCCCAACGTTGATATCCTCCCAGATGAGCTGCTATTACTCTTAGTTTAGGAAAATCATCAAGCACCTTTGCAAGACGATATGGCACAGAATATGTTCTTGTCTCATCTCCCATGTGCATAAGCACAGGAAGTCCTGACGATTCTATCATTTCATACATAGGGTAAACTTTCTTGTCGTCAATATCAAACTCTTGAAAATCAGGATGAAGCTTTATTCCCTTAAATGGAAGCTTAAGTATTTTTTCAAATTCTGTAACAAGTGTTTCCGAATATGGATGAAGCGCAGCAAATCCTATGCATTGAGGATATTCGGCACAGACAGCCTGTATATAATTATTTATAGCCTCTGCCTGGGACGGATGCGTTGCTGTTGAGCATACAAGATATCCATCTATACCTGCTTTATCTCCGCTTTCAAAAAGCTCATGTACACTTCCCTGATGACTCATAGGCAGATCGTAAAAATGCGAGATGCCGTCAGTAGCCCTTTCAGCGATCTTATCCGGAAAAATATGAGCATGAGCATCTACTACAGTATAACCATTATACATTTTATTCGCTTTCCTTTTCATCAAATTTTTTTATTTTTGCAAAATTCGCCATAAGTTTTTTAGTGCCTATATTATCAAAGGCTACCTCTATCATTGAATCATTTGCCATTTTAGTTATGTTAATTACGGTTCCGACACCGAATATATTATGCCGTACACGTTCGCCTGCTGCAAACTGCTTTGAAGCAGAAACGTTTTTAGGATTTGAACTTCTTGAAATTTGTTCCTTTAAGGATACTGAGGTCTTATTTTCCGGCACATTTAACACAGTATTATGCTGATCATAGGTTAGCCGGCTGCTTGTTTGCTTATCTATGAGAGTGAAGTCCATTTCTTTCAAAAAACGTGATCGGCTGTTATACATCGTTTTACCGAAAATTCTTCTTGTATCGGCACTTATCAGATAAAGACGATTTTTCGCCCTTGTTATGGCGACATATGCAAGACGTCTTTCTTCTTCCATATCATTTATGTCTATAGAATTTATAGTTCGCATTCCCGGAAAAATGCCTTCTTCAAAGCCCGGTATGAATACATTATTGAATTCAAGACCCTTTGCTGAGTGCATTGTCATCATAAGAACCGCATCATTATCCGGTTCATATTTGTCCACATCTATATAAAGTGCGATCTCCTCAAGAAATCCACCTAAAGACGGTTCCTGTGCCGCTTCATAATATTCAATCATATCAGATTTGAGTTCTTCTATATTTTCAAGACGTGTTTGACCTTCTTCGCCTAATGATTTTATATAATCGGCATATCCTGTTTTTTCGAGTAAAAGATCAAGCAAAAGATCAAGCGGCAGCTTATCTGCTTGAACAGCAAGCATATCTATCATTTCAGCAAATTTTTTTAAAATTGATGCTTTTCTTTTCAGAACAGGATAAATATCTGAACTGCGCATAACTTCCAAGGGAGATATATGCAGATCATGCGCAATATTATCTATAAGTGCAACTGTTGAATCACCTATACCTCTTTTAGGTTCATTGATTATCCGGTAAAGCCGCACTGAATCGTTTTCATTACTTATAACACTCAAATATGCTGTGATATCTTTTATTTCTTTACGGTCGTAGAATCTTATACCGCCGTAAATACGATATTTTATCCCATTATTTTTAAATTCATGCTCTAACGCTCTTGATTGAGCATTCATACGATATAAAACGGCATGATCATTGTAAGAACCACCTTTTTGTATATCATCTGCTATATTTTTTGCTATGAATGTAGCTTCGTCCTTTTCATCATATGCACTATACCATACAATATTATCGCCGCCGTTTTTTTCTGTCCATAATTTTTTTTCTTTTCTGCCCATATTATGAGATATAACATCATTTGCTGCGGTAAGTATAGTTTGCGAAGAACGATAATTCTGTTCCAATCTTATTACCTTACTGTTTTTGAAAATATGTTCAAAGCTAAGGATATTTTCAATTGTTGCTCCACGAAAACGGTATATACTTTGATCGTCATCTCCCACAACGCAAAGATTGTTATATTTGCCGGAAAGCAGCTCTATCAATCTAAACTGAGCATGGTTTGTATCCTGATATTCATCTACTAAAATATAGCGGAATCGATTCTGATAATATTCCAGCTCCTCCGGAACACTTTCCAACAGCTTTACCGTCAAATATATCAGGTCATCAAAATCAAGAGCATTTGAATTTCTAAGGCGCAGTTGATATTCTTGATAGAGTTTTGCTATAGTTGATTTTCTATAATCATTTTCTGAATCATATTTCATGTCGTCAGGTGACATCATTTTATCTTTAGCAAAGCTTATTTCACTCAATACGCTCTTAGGCGAAAATTTCTTTTCAGACACATCCATATCCTTCATACAGCTTTTCATAAGCCTAAGACTGTCGTCCGAATCATATATGGTAAAATCTCTGCCGTATCCGATATGATGAATACTTCTTCTGAGAATTCTAACGCAGGCTGAATGAAATGTCGAAGCGTTTACATCAGAAGCATTTTCCTCCCCAAGCATATTTGCAAGACGGGCTCTCATCTCACCAGCAGCTTTATTTGTAAATGTTATGGCAAGGATATTCCATGGACGTATAGGATATACTGCTAAAATATCGCATAGTCTTGCGATGTCCTCCGGTACAGCATCTTTTATATATTCTCTCAGATATTCTGCATCGTCAGGAAAAATATTACCGTCAGCTCCTGCCCACGCATCGCCAAAATAAATCATTCCGACTATTCTGTTGATTATAGCTGTTGTTTTACCGCTTCCAGCACCAGCAAGTACAAGTACAGGACCTTTAACGCTGAATACAGTTTCTCTTTGCTGCGCATTCAGCGATTTGAAATAATGTTCAAGAGCTTTTCTTTTCAGTACAATAATTTCATTCTCTGTCATCTTCGGCATTCTCTCCCTTGCTTTTATGCAAACTATCATTAAATGTATCCATAAAATTATGTTTGTCGTTTCCTAAGTGATATGATATCAGATGTCTTAGATCAACATTCCATACACTTCTGAAAATATGATGTTCAACATCTGGAATTGTTTTTTTCAGCATCTTTATAAGTTCTTTGACTTCTTGGCGTTTAGAAATAGCCTGATCGTCTGCGCTGCTGTTTTTAGTGATACCGCACAAACATCTGATGAAGCTAAGCTCATTATCCTCCGCCCATTTTATTATATTAGCTTCATGGACATAGTAAAGAGGTCTTATTACCTGCATATCCTTGTAATTCTCGCTTTGAAGCTTAGGCATCATTGTCTGGAGCTGTCCCCCGCAAAGCATTCCCATAAGAATTGTCTCTATAACATCGTTAAAATGATGACCAAGAGCTATCTTATTACATCCACGCTCCATAGCAGCTTTATACAAAGCTCCTCTTCTAAGTCTTGCACAAAGAAAGCATGGGGTTCTTTTTTCTCTCTTGGTAGATTCAAATATTCTTGTATTAAATATATCAAGCTTTAGTTTAAGTAATTTTGCATTCCTGAATATTATATCAAGATTTTCCTCGCTGTATCCCGGATTCATGCAAAGATATATCACCGAAAAAGGTACACCGCTTATCTCCCTATATTTTTCTATACACTTAGCAAGGAGCATCGAGTCTTTGCCTCCTGATATACAGACGGCTATTTTATCATGCGGTTGTATCATACAAAATTCCCTAACACCTTTTGTAAAGGGATTCCATATCTCTTTCCTGTATTTTTTCATTATGCTGTCCATAACATAGTCATTGCCCATAAGTTGTACCTCACATTCAAATACTATTATATATTATAGCATCATATTTGTCAATCAAAATATTGTATTTTAAATTTTTTATGTAACGATCAATGTGTTCAATATAAGGAATACTGCGATTACAGAGCTGTTTCTTAGAGCCTGTTTAATATCTTTTAGAATAATATAAACGAAATCAAGTAAATATCATAATTATTAACAAAGCAAAACTAATAGAAAATAATCTTTTATGCAGCTATTGACAAGTATCTAAAAATATGATATCATAATGAAAACGGTAAACTTTAATTATGCCGTAATTATTGAGAGAGGTGAAAAAATGAGAAGATAATTTACTTTTGAATACATGAATAGCTTTATAGTATGTTCATATGCGAGCATACAGCTTTGTCGTGTTGCCAAAAGTGGATTATGTTCTCATAACCTCTCTTTTTGTGCATTTTTAAGCATTTCTCTTATTGTGAGGTTATATGAGCATATTGGAACTGTTTGGCAACAGACAGTTCTTTTATTATATATCACAGGAGGAATGTTTATGGCACAAATTAGCGTAAATGATCTTAACTTTTGTTATGATGGAAGTTTTGACAATATATTTGAAAATGTTTCATTTTCAATAGATACCGCATGGAAATTAGGTTTCATAGGACGTAATGGAAAGGGAAAGACAACATTTCTAAAACTGCTGCTTGGCAAGCTGCCTTATAGAGGAACTATAGATACAAGTACAGTATTTGAGTATTTTCCTTATACAATAAGTGAAGATCAGATGAAACTGTCAGCTTCTGAATTTATTGACGATATTAGACCCGGATGTGAGATTTGGAGGGTAATATATGAATTGTCGCTTTTGGGTGAGGATGCAGAACTGCTTTACAAATCATTCATGAAACTAAGCCTCGGTCAGCGTACTAAAATATTACTCGCAGTTTTATTTTCAGGTGAAAATGAATTTTTGCTTATCGATGAGCCTACTAATCATCTTGATAGTTCAGCTCGTAAAAAAGTTAAGGAATATTTAGCATCAAAAAATGGATTTATCCTTGTATCTCATGATCGTGAGCTTCTCGACTTTTGCATAGATCATGTACTTGTTCTCAATAGATGCAGCATTGAAGTTCAAAGCGGAAATTTTTCAAGTTGGTGGGAAAATAAACAGCGCAAAGATATGTTTGCTCAGTCTGAAAATCAAAAACACCGCAAAGAAATAAAAAAGCTGAATCAAGCATCAAAGCGTATAACTGACTGGGCGGATAAAAGCGAACGATCAAAAATAGGCTATGATCCTATAAAAGAACATGATCGCTGTATTAGCACCAGAGCGTTTATTGGTGCTAAAACAAAGAAAATGCAGAGCAGAGTAACAAATATTGAGAAACGTATTGATCGTAAAATTGAGGAAAAAGAAGGACTTCTTAGAGATATTGAGCGCACAAATGATTTAAAGCTTACACCATTGACATATCATAAGAACTTGCTTGTAAACATCAGAGATTATAGCCTGAGATATTCTGATAGTGATAAACCTGTATTAAATGGCATTACATTTACAATAAATAGAGGAGATAGAGTAGCACTTCACGGAGAAAATGGCTGTGGTAAATCCACAATAATTAAAAGAATTTTATATAACCTTGGTATTGGACATTTAAATACATTCACGGAAAGCGGAATTTGCGAAATTTCTTCTGGTATTATTGTTTCTTATGTTGATCAAGACACATCGATGCTTTCAGGCAATGTAATGAAATTTTGTGAGGAAAGAAAGATCGACCGCACTCAATTCTGTACTATACTCAGGCAGCTGGGGCTTGAGCGTCAGCAATTTGCAAAAAACATAGAGGACTATTCTGAAGGACAAAAAAAGAAAGTTCTGATTGCGGCAAGTCTTGCTGTTTCTGCACATCTTTACATTTGGGACGAACCGCTTAATTACATTGACATATTTTCTCGAATACAGATAGAAAAACTTCTGCTTGAATATAAGCCTACAATACTTTTTGTAGAACATGATACAAAGTTTCAGGAACAGATCGCATCCAAAGTGATAAATCTTTAATATCAATCTCAGTTTTTAATGTGATTGCGCATAAAGATTTTTAA
>CAMWPG010000042.1 GCA_947176075.1 uncultured Ruminococcus sp.
ATATACGCTCTGATTGTAAAACAATCTCAGTGGAAGAGAAGCATCCCTGAGTCTGGTTGCAACTACTCTTGCAATAGGCATTGTACTTTCCGGTCGCATTACAAGAAGCCTGCCCTTACTGTCAGTCAACTTATACAAACGTTCCTGCGGATAATGTCCCGATTCAGTCTGAAACACGTCATAAAATTCAAGGGCAGGTGTTGTAAGCTCATAATATCCTTTGCTTTTAAATATATCATGGATCTTATCTTCTGATTCACGGCGCATCAAACATTCTTCAAATAAAAAATCTCTTGTTCCCTCGGGAGTTATCAAGTCATATTTTCTCATATATTCCTCCAATTCACTTTATCGTGCTAACATGGTACTATAGTAGCACATATCGAGCATCTTGTCAAGTACAGTGATTTTAAAAAAGGCTCATCTGGCTTGATTTTGGCAGATCGCCCAATGCGTTCAACTTTTCAAGAGTTTCAATAAGCGATTTTGAAGCTCCGCTTCTTTCCTGAAATTCCTCAATAGAAATAAAATCACATTTTTGCGCTGCTTCATAAAGTGAATTTGCAGCAGCAGCACCTACTCCTGACAATGCACCAAATGGTATTCTCACCTTTCCATCCTCAACAATATATCTGTTAGCCTGAGATTTATATATATCTACAGGCAAAAATTCATATCCTCTTGAATACATCTCATTGACTATCATGAGAAGATCAAGCTGGTCTGTTTCCTTTTTGCTGCGCTCATTTCCTTTTTCACGAAGCATATCTATAGTATCACGCACAGCATCCTTACCCTGTATTACGATATCATAACTAAAGTCATCACCGCGTGTACTGAAATATACAGCGTAAAATTCAAGCGGTCTGTATAGCTTGAACCAACCAAGTTTAATTGCAGCAGTAACATATGCAGCAGCATGTGCCTTTGGGAACATATATTTTATTTTAAGACAGCTGTCAATATACCAGTCCGGAACATCGTGATCTTTAAGCATCTGTATACGTTCAGGAGTAAAGGTCTTTGGCGCTTTTCCTTTACGTGTATCCTCCATTATCTGAAATGCCTGTTTAGGTTCAACACCTTTGTAAAGCAGATATGTCATAATACTGTCACGAGTACCGATAACATCAGAAATAGTACATATTCCATTGTCAATAAGATCCTTAGCATTTCCAAGCCATACATCTGTACCGTGAGAAAGACCGGAAACCTGTAGAAAATCACTGAACTTTGTGGGATTTGAATCAAGAAGCATTTGAATGGTAAAGCCTGTTCCCATTTCTGGAATGCCAAGACTTCCCGTTTTACAGTATATTTCTTCGCCTGTAACACCAAGCTCGTCTGCATGGGTACACATTCTTATAACTCTCGGGTCTGTAGTCGGAACTTTTCTGATATCCAGTCCTGTCATATCCTCAAGATGCTTGTACATTGTGGGAACAACGTGTCCAAGCTCGTCAAGCTTTAGAATAGTATCATGCAGAGAGTGAAAGTCGAAATGTGTAGTGATAACATCAGAATCAGCGGAATCCGCAGGATGCTGAACTGGTGTAAAGTCATATACATCGTAATCATTAGGCACAACAACCATTCCGCCCGGATGCTGTCCTGTTGTACGTTTTATTCCAGTGCATCCAATGGATAAGCGGTTTATTTCAGTAGGACTGCAAACTTTACCACGTTCCTCAAGATATTTTTTTACATATCCATACGCCGTTTTATCAGCAACAGCGGCAATAGTTCCCGCCTTGAAAACGTTACTTCTTCCGAAAAGCTCCTCTGTATATCTGTGAGCGAAGGTCTGATACTCACCGGAGAAATTAAGGTCAATATCAGGCGCTTTATCGCCGTCAAATCCAAGGAATGTTTCAAATGGGATATCGTGTCCATCACGGAGCATTTCTTCATTACAGATAGGACATTTTTTAACCGGAAGATCAAAACCGCTGCCATATGAACCGTCTGTTATAAATTCACTATGCTTACATTTCGGACAGACATAGTGCGGCACAAGAGGATTTACCTCTGAAATGCCGGCCATAGATGCTACAAATGAAGAGCCTACAGAGCCTCTTGAACCGACCTGATAGCCATGATCTACACTGTCCCACACAAGCTTCTGTGCAATGATATAAAGCACTGCAAAGCCATGCTTTATTATTGATGAAAGTTCTCTGTCGAGACGTTTCTCTACAATTTCAGGAAGAGGATCACCATATATTTCATGAGCCTTATCGTGGGTAATCCTTACAAGATCTTCCTCTGCTCCTTCAATATTTGGTGTGAACGTTCCCTTTGGTATCGGACGTACTTTTTCTATCATATCAGCGATTTTATTCGTATTTTCAACGACTATCTCATAAGCCTTATCGCTGCCGAGATATGCAAATTCCTCAAGCATTTCATCAGTAGTACGAAGATACAGCGGAGGCTGCTTGTCCGCATCATCATAACCTTGTCCTGCCTGTAGAATCTCTCTGTAAATAGCATCCTCCGGATCCATAAAATGAACATCACAGGTAGCACATACAGGAATACCCAGTTCCTCGCCAAGCTTTACGATAGCACGATTATAATCCCTAAGCTCTTCCATATTAGCAGCTGTGCCATTTCTTATCATGAAGGTATTATTGGCTGCCGGCTGTATCTCAAGATAATCATAAAACTTTGCCAGTTCTGCTATCTCTTTATGTGATTTATTCTCAATCATAGCCTGAAAAAGTTCACCGGCTTCACAAGCGCTGCCAAATATAAGTCCCTCTCTATGCTCCATAAGAACTGATTTTGGAATAAGAGGTCTTTTATAAAAGCAGTTGATATGACCATATGATATAAGTTTATAGAGATTCTTCAATCCTGCCTGATTACGTACAAGAATGATTTGATGATACGATTTTAGCTTTTTTACATCTATGTCGGCTGTTTTAGTGTTAAGCTCACACAATTTCTCAAGTTTTTTTTCCTGAATAAGCCTGCTTACAAGATTTATATAAATTTTTGCCAGCATCAGTGCATCACTATCTGCACGATGATGATCAAACTTGCCAAGTTTAAGTGTCTTTGCAACATAATTCAACTTATGTCTCTGTATCTGAGGGAGCATAACCTGACACAAAACAAGAGTATCTATTGTTACAAATGGAAATTCTATGCCGCATCTCTTACACCCGTTTTTTATAAATGAAGTATCAAAACGTGCATTATGAGCAGCAAGAACGGGTTTTGAATTTCCGCAGAATTCGATGAATTTTTCTATCGCCTGTTTCTCAGACGGAGCATCTGCTACCATAGCATCTGTTATTCCGGTAAGTTCTGTTATATTCTCAGGAATGTGGCGTTCAGGATTTACCATCGTCTGAAAGCTGTCCACGATTTGCATATTACGCAGTTTAACAGCACCGATCTCAGTTAGTCGATCATTTAAAGGACTAAGACCTGTCGTTTCAACATCAAATACTATTATTTCATCATTGATGCTTCTTGTATCTGGTTGATCTATTACAAATTTTTTCATAAGATCGTTTACAATGTATGCTTCACAGCCATAAATTACCTTGAAGCTGTCATCTTTAAAGCTGTTCCATGTATTCATTGCGTCCGGAAATGCCTGCGCTATACCATGATCAGTAATAGCGATTGCCGAATGTCCCCAGCTATGTGCTCTCTTCACCAATGCACCGCATTCAGTTACTGCATCCATCTGTGACATTGAGGTATGGCAGTGCAGTTCCACACGCTTCTTCTCTGCTTTATCTATACGTCCTATACGTTTTACCATGACGATAGAATCCGGCTTCATAATGTCCTCACGAGCAAAGTTATCATAGTCAATTTTTCCGAATATAAGCAATGTACAACCTTTTTTAATATCGCCGAGAGACATTTTTTTTATATTATTATTTGTATCAAATATCTTCACCAGAACAGAGTTGGTGCGATCTGTTATCTGAATAGTTACAACAGTGCGTTCGCCTCGAACTTCCTTGAATTCTGGTTTTGCAAACACATCGCCCATTATAACACAATGTCTGCCCTGTTCCTGCAAAGCTTCATCAATAGAAATGGGGATATCACGTATCTGTCTGCCTTTTATTATAACAGCGCTGTCGGGTACTATATCAGTTATACATTCATTTACAGCGGTAGACTGTGCTGAAGGCGCAGATGAATTCTGAGACGATACGGCAGATTGAGGAATAACAAAAACAGGCTGCTTAGGAAGACTTTCCTCTGTTTTGTGGATCATTTCTTTAAATTCTTCTTCACTTACCGCTTTTTCACCTTTAAGCTCAACTGTAAAGAGCTTTGAAAACATTTTGTTTATAATATCTCTCATACGTTCTGGTACATGATACTGCATAAGTATATCATATCCACCATTTTTCAGAACGATATATAGTATATTTTCAGAAAGTGTTACTTCTGCACCGTCAAGGAATCCGTTTATCACAGATATCTCTCTTTTCAAAAATGCCAATATATCGCTGAAATATTCAAGACTGAAGCTATATTCAGAATATTCAGGCAATATCCTTACGGATTCAATTTGCAGAAGCTGCTGCATATGATGCTCAAAAGAAAAAATATCAGCAGCAGGAACAAGCTGCGGAAAACTTACATAAAATGAAATTCTGGTTAAATTATCTGAATAAGTAAGCTTATGAATCATTCCATCGTGCATTGATTCAGGTATCTTCGGATCATACTCCTCAAAAAAATCAAAAAGACGATATTTCACGATTCACTCTCCTTTCTACAGCTTCTCTATCTCTGCCATAAGCTCTGATACAATATTTTCTTCAGAAACCTTATGGAGGATCTCACCTTTTTTAAAGATAATAGCACAACCGTCTCCTCCTGCAATTCCTATATCAGCTTCTCTTGCTTCACCAGGTCCGTTTACAACGCAGCCCATAACAGCAACTTTAATATCCTTGTCAACTGTTTCAAGAGCCTTTTCTACCTTCTTTGCAGTTTCTACAAGGTCAATTCTTGTTCTTCCGCATGTTGGACATGATACTATCTGAGGGCCTCCTCTAAGTCCCAAACATTTTAGAATATCTCGGGCTGCGACAATCTCCATTTCGGGTTTATCAGTAAGTGAAACCCGAATAGTCTCACCTATTCCATCGTGCAGAAGACTTCCTATACCTATTGCCGATTTTATCATACCCATATGAGCAGTACCAGCCTCTGTTACGCCAAGATGGAGCGGATAATCACATTTCTCAGCAGCAAGACGATATGCCTCTATCATTGTATGTACATCAGAAGATTTAATAGATATTACAATATCATTAAAATCACACGCCTCCAAAAGCTTTACATGCCCCAGTGCGCTTTCTACCAGAGCCTCAGGCGTAGGAGCGCCGTACTTGGCAAGCAGCTCCTTTTCAAGGGAGCCTGAATTTACTCCGATACGTATCGGAATATTCCTGCTGCTGCAAGCCTTTACTACCTGTCTTACCTTATCAATACCGCCGATATTTCCGGGATTTATACGTATTTTATCAATTCCGGCAGATACTGCTTCAAGTGCAAGTCTGTAATCAAAATGAATATCAGCAACAAGCGGTATTGAAACCTTTTCCTTGATAGCAGGTATTAGTGATATTGCATCCATATCAGGTATCGCAGCACGAATTATTTCACAGCCAGCCGCTTCAAGGGAAAGCGCTTGCTCTACACTTCCCTGTATATCATCAGAGCGTGTATTAAGCATGGACTGTATATATATATGTTTTCCGTCAAGCACACAGTCTCCAACTTGCACCGGTCTTACATTTCTTTTCATTTTAATTTTCCCCTTTTTTTATCAGAAAAATTTTGTTACATCCTGTACCGTAATGATTATCATAAACAGGAAAAGTGCAGCCATTCCAACGAGGTGAACCATAGCTTCACGCTCTTTTTTTATAGGCTTGCGGCGTATTGCTTCAATTACCATAAATAAGAATCTGCTGCCGTCAAGCCCCGGAATGGGAAGCAAATTAAAGATTCCTACATTGATAGTAATAAAAACAGTAAGTGATAAAAGTGATCCTAAACGATCAGTAAAGCTTACGCCCATTGCGGCTGCTTCACTTATAACAGATATTGTACCAATAGGACCTGATAAATCATGAAAACCGTATTTTCCTGTAATAAGATCTCCAAGAGACATCCATACGAGCTTTCCTGTTGCAATGGTATCTTTTAACGAAAATTCAAGTATATTCAATATATTTTTTTCTTCACCAACAACTCTAAAATCCATTCGTCCGCCTGAGAGCTTATTCTCAAATTTTATATGTTTCAAAGTTAAATTTTCACCATTACGCCGAATCTTAATATCAAAGTCATTCTCATCAGTTGTTTGCAGCTTATAGCTCAGATCAGTTATTGTCCATATCCTTGAACCGTTTATTGACAGTATTTCATCACCTTCAATAAGACCGCTTTCACCCGATGATGATACTGGAATGTTTCCCTGCATACTCATTATTGACCAATTTCCAACATTATAGCCATAAGAAGCACAGCTCACTTCATCAAACTGACTTATATAACATGTAGGCACGAGATTGGACATAGAAGTCGTAACTATCAGTAAAACAAATCCAAGAACTATGTTCATAAAAGCACCTGCAAGAACAACTATCATACGCTGCCAGATTTTTCTTTTCTCAAATGCACGAGGATTTTCACTCGTTGCGTCCTCTCCTTCCATTGCACAAAAACCGCCTATAGGGAATGCTCTGAGTGAATAAAGAGTCTCTCCCATTTTGAATTTTATAAGTTTTGGACCCATACCTATGGCAAATTCATTTACCTGAACACCATTTAGCTTTGCTGCAATAAAATGTCCGAATTCATGAATTGCTATAATAAGACCAAATATGATAACTGCGATGAGAATCGTCAATACTGACATAGCTATATATCCTTTCTTAATGACAAATTATTTGATCATTTTAAGTACGGATTCACGAGCCGCTGCATCCGCCTCAAGTACATCTGAAAGACTTTTTATTTCCTTGAATGGAACAGCGCTCATTGCATATTCCACAAGTTCTGCAATGCGTAAAAAACCTATTTCACCTTTTAAAAATGCAGCTACTGCTGTTTCATTGGCACCGTTCATTACCGCAGGAACTATGCCGCCCTTTCGTATAGCGTCTATTGCAAGCGGAAGACAGCGGAATGTTTCCATATCCGGTTTAGAAAAAGTAAGACATCCATAATCACAGAGTGAAAGCTGTTTTGTTGGACACTGCATTCTATCCGGATATAGAAGTGCATACTGGATAGGAATTTTCATATCCGGTACACCCATTTGTGCAATAACTGAATAGTCATCGTATTCTACTGCTGAATGAACGACGCTCTGACGGTGAACTACTACTTCTATCTGTTCAGGTGTTACATCAAAAAGCCATTTAGCTTCAATAAATTCAAGTCCCTTATTCATAAGAGTTGCAGAATCAATAGTGATTTTACTGCCCATATCCCAGTTAGGATGTTTAAGTGCATCTGCTGCGGTTACATTTTGAAGTTCATCAATTGTCTTTCCATAAAAAGGACCGCCTGATGCTGTCAATATAATTTTATGCAACTGTGAACTGGAATTACCCTGTAAACACTGGAAAATTGCTGAATGTTCACTATCTACCGGAAGGATAGAAACTCCATTTAATTTAGCAGCAGACATTACAAGACTGCCTCCTGCTACAAGAGTCTCTTTATTAGCAAGTGCAACATTTATCCCTGATTCTATCGCTGTAAGCGTAGGTTTTAATCCAACCATTCCTACAACAGAATTTAAAAGTATATCAGCATTAGAATCCGCTGCTATCTCACACAATCCTTCCATACCTGAAAGCACTGCAACATCAATATCAGCAAGTCTGTCCTTCAGATCACTATAAAGTTCATCGCAATAGATGCATACTTTTTTGGGTTTATATTTTCTTGTCTGTTTCTCAAGCAAATCAATACTTCTATAAGCAGCTAATGCGTAAACTTCAAAACCGTGCTTATCTACAACATTTAGCGCCTGTGTTCCTATCGAACCTGTTGAGCCTAAGATGGAAATTTTCTTTCTCATATATTAAACTCCTCTCTCAATGCGGCAAAACCCTCATAGAAAATCTATGAGGGAAATGTCGGATATTCTTAAAGTGAATAAATTGAAATTGCCGATACACACGCAAAGAAAACAGGAACAGTAAACATAATACTGTCAAATCTGTCCATAACACCACCGTGTCCCGGCATTATATTTCCGAAATCCTTGATATTTCTCTGACGTTTTATAAGGGAGGCGCTAAGATCTCCGAGCACTCCAGACACAGAGCATACAGCAGCAGTAAATACAAGCCAGATATAATTTACATGAACATCAGCAATAAGTCCATATATAACACTCACCAATATCATTATAATTATATCGGCAACTATTCCGCCAAGAAATCCTTCAACTGTTTTCTTAGGACTTATATTCGGACAAAGCTTATGTTTGCCGAGAAATGTACCGGTAAAATATGCACCCGTATCTGATATCCACGCTGCACAAAGCGCAAGTATTACATATACAATTCCGAATTTATCACTTATAAGCAGCAGGCTTACAAGCAGATTCATGGAATATGTGATAAAAACTGTAGCAGCGAGAATATACGCAGTTTGATGGAATGTTCTTTCTTTATGATTTATTATAAAGTCAAAAAATATAATCATAACAGCAAAAACAGTTATAAATGTATCCCAGCCAAAAAGTCCAAAGAATCTGAAAAACGGCACAGACACCGCACATATGCATGCCGCAGCTGTTGAAAAGATATACTTTATGCATTTATCTGCACGAAGCAGCTCCAAAACTGCAACTGCTGATATAAGACCTATACACAGCGGAAAAACAAAGGTTTTGTTAAGAATAAGGACAATTATAAGTAGTACGACTGCAACTGCTCCAGAAATAATGCGCTTTTTCAAAATCAAACACCTCCGAAACGGCGTCCTCGACTGGCAAAATCAATTAGCGCCTTATCGAATTCGCTTCTTGAAAAATCAGGCCATAGTACATCAGTAAAGTAATATTCGGCATACGCACACTGCCATATAAGGAAATTGGAAAGTCTAAGCTCACCGCTCGGACGTATCATAAGATCGACATCAGGGATCTCCTTTGTATATAAATGCTGATCTATAGTATCCTCCGTTATGCTCATTGGATCTATATCACCATTTAAAGCTTTTTCAGCCAGCTGTCGAGCAGCGTAAACTATCTCATCTCTGCCACCGTAATTTATAGCAAGGATGAGATTCATCTTGTCATACTTTTTGGAATCCTCTTCAAGTTCAATCATACGATTTCGTATCCTCTCAGAAAGCCTTGACTTATCTCCAATAAATATCATACGAACCTCTTGCTCCAGATATTCATCACAATCATTAAGATACTCCCACAAAAGATTCATAATAGCGTCGATCTCTTCCTCCGGCCGTTTCCAGTTTTCAGTAGAGAAAACGTAAAATGAGGCGTTTTTTATACCGATTGAACGGCAATAACGAGTTATATCATGGAATGTCTTAGCACCCTCACGATGCCCAAATTTTCTTGGCATACCACGTTTTTTAGCCCATCTTCCATTTCCATCCATAATAAATGCAACGTGATTTGGAAGAATATCCGGAATAGACAGTGAACTTTTTTCCAGGGTCTGATTTTTCTTTAAAAAGGGAAAAGCCATTTTTCAGTGCCCCCTTAGATGCTCATGATTTCCTTTTCCTTAGCAGTAACAGATTTATCTGCTTCATCGCAGTAACGGTCAGTCAGCTTCTGGATATCCTTTTCACCATTCTTTACATCATCTTCTGTAAGTTCAGAATTCTTCTTCATGCTTTTAAGCTTATCCATAGCATCACGGCGTACATTTCTTACAGCAACCTTTGACTCTTCTCCATATTTCTTTATAGACTTGCAAAGCTCCTTACGGCGATCTTCTGTCAGCTGAGGGAATGCCAGTCTGAGTACCTTACCGTCATTTGTAGGAGTTATACCAATATCAGAAGCAAGTATAGCCTTTTCGATTGACTTCAGAGATGACATATCCCAAGGCTGAATCACCAAAATTCGAGCCTCAGATACTGAAATTGCTGCCATCTGCTGAATAGGTGTAGGAGCTCCATAATAATCAACAGTTACTTTATCAAGTACTGCCGGATTAGCTCTACCAGCACGTATAGCTGCAAGATCCTTATCAAGTCGAGCTATAGTTTTCTGCATTTTCTCTTCTGTTTCTTTCATTACTGTTTTCATAATTTTTAATTCCTTTCAATATTAAATCATTCATCATTTTCAGCTACAACAGTACCGATAGATTTTCCCATTATAGCATCATAGATATTATCCGGTCGGCTAAGATCAAATACTAGCATAGGCATCTGATTATCACGGCACATAGAAGCGGCTGTACTGTCCATTACAGCAAGAGCACTTCCAAGAACAGTGCTGAATGTTATCTTTTCATACTTTACAGCATCTGAATACTTATGAGGATCTTTATCATATACCCCATCTACAAGCGTAGCCTTTAATAGAATATCAGCTTCGATCTCAACTGCACGAAGAGTGGCCGCTGTATCAGTTGAGAAAAATGGACTTCCTGTTCCACAGCCAAATATCACTACTCTTCCCTTAACCATATGACGTATAGCTCGGTTACGGATATAAGGTTCAGCAATAGCCTGCATTGAAATTGCAGTCTGAACACGCACTTCAACACCAAGTGCTTCAAGAGAGTCAGCAACAGCAAGAGCATTCATAGTAGTAGCAAGCATTCCAATATGGTCTGCACGTGTACGATCCATGCTGCCTGATGATCTTCCTCTCCAAAAATTGCCGCCGCCAACAACAATAGCTATCTGAGCCCCTGCGTCAACACATTTCTTGATGCTCGTACAAATATTGTTTATCACCTCAAAATCAAGACCGGTCTTCTTTTCTCCGGCAAGAGCTTCGCCGCTGAGTTTTAATAAGACACGTTTATATTTAAGTTCCATTTTTGTTCGTCCTTTCAATGTGGATTCACTGCTTTATGAGCACACATACCTTATGCCATATTGCTACTTCTATTTTACACTATTTTTCATAAAATGTAAAGTAATTTTTCGTAAATAAATGAAAAAAAGAAGATATATTAAAAATAATGTCTGTTTTTTTGTATTAAAGCCTGTTCATTATATCTCAACGCACGTCTTTTCTGCAAATGCACAAAATTTTTATTCTTTTGATTCAGCAGCTTTAAAAAGTTTATTAAGATATGAAAATGCCTGTTTAAGCGTAGTTACTCCTACGATCTTCATTGTAAATGATTTAAGCTCCACATTTTCAAGCGAATGCTTTGGTACTATACAAATTTCAAATCCCAGTCTTTCGGCTTCACGGAGTCTCTGCTGCAAATAAGATACGCTACGTATTTCCCCGCCAAGACCTATTTCTCCGAATGCGGCAAGTCTTGGATCAATAGGTCTATTTACAAGAGAAGAATAGAGGCACATGGCAACTGCAAGATCGCCTGACGGCTCACGAATTTCAAATCCTCCTACAACATTCAGATAGACATCAAGTGTATTATACATAAGTCCCAGATGCTTTTCAAGTATTGCAATGATTATAGACATACGGTTGTAGTCAATTCCGTCTGCTGTCCTTCTTGGGCTGGGAAATCCGCTTTTTGTTGCAAGTATCTGAACTTCAGCGAGTATAGGACGGGTTCCCTCCATAACACACGTTACGCAAGTACCGGACACGTCAAGCGGTCTTTCTGCCAAAAGCATAGCTGATGGGTTAGGAACTTCACGCAGTCCCCGGCTTGCCATTTCAAAAACGGCAACTTCATTGGTGGAGCCGAAACGATTTTTCACTGCTCTAAGAAGTCTGTTTGAAAGATGCCTTTCACCTTCAAAATGCAGCACCGTATCAACAATATGTTCCATAACTTTAGGCCCCGCAATAGCGCCGTCTTTGTTTACGTGACCTACAATGAACACCGGTATTTCCTGTGTTTTAGCGGTGTGCATGAATAAATTTGTGCATTCTCTTACCTGAGTGAGGCTTCCGGGACTACTTGAAATTTCAGGTATCTGCATAGTCTGGATAGAATCTATTATAACTATATCTGGCTCACATGATGCAATAGTATCACAAATACTCTGAGCATCTGTAGATGTAAGTAAATAAAGGCTTTCTGTATCTACTCTAAGACGCTGCGCACGAAGTTTTATCTGTCTTGCAGATTCTTCTCCGGAAACATATAGTACAGAATGACTTTCTCCCATATACTGACATATTTGCAATAGAAGTGTACTCTTTCCAATGCCCGGTTCTCCGCCTATAAGAGTTATAGAGCCTTTAACAAGTCCTCCTCCAAGTACCCTGTCCAGTTCTCCACAGCCTGTCTTGTAACGCACATCATCATCAGTGTTTATTTGACTAAGCTCTTTTATTTTATCTGAAAGATCATTTTTTCTTCGTATAGCATTTCTGCTTCTGTTGCCTGGTAAAGGCATGAGAATATCCTCTTCAAGGCTATTCCATGTGCCGCAGTTTTGACAGCGTCCATTCCATTTTGATGTCTCAAATCCGCATTCTGTACATCTATATATAGTTTTAGCCTTAGCCATAATTTCACATCCTTCATTTTTGATTTGATAATATTATAACATATATTCTACTTTGTTTCAACGGATAATTATCATTTATCACGCAAATCAATTTTTAAGGCAATACCGCACAAATATTGTGCGGTAGATGCGCAGTCAGATTTTTATTCAGATTTCATAAAAACGACGCAGGAATACTGTCATATTGCAAGTAGTTTTTGTGTAATAGGACGGAAAATATGCAGGTAGCTGACATGCAAAGCTGAGAGTCGTGCTTTGTGCGATGTTGCATTAAATAAATCCGAATTGTGTCAGGAAGCGCTGTCTCAGCGTTTCCTTTTTCAGCATATCAATTTCATTCAGCCATTGTATCACTGTTTCCTATGATAAAAGAATATCACTTGAATTGATTGCAGTACCTTCCATTACTTCTGATTGCGGAAAAAATAAACGAATCGCAGTAATATATCAAATACTTATATTTTTTAGAAATTCATGCCCAATAGGCATATATCAATTTGAGCATATTAAAAACAATTCTTGCTTTTCAGGCATGAATATGGTATAATAAGTACATACATCAAAAGAAATGAGGGATGTTTATGGAACTGAGAGTATTACGATATTTTCTTACTGTAGTCAATGAAGAAAGCATCACAAAAGCCGCAGACGCACTGCATATCACACAGCCTACGCTCAGTCGACAGCTTTCACAAATGGAGGAGGATCTGGGAATCAAGCTGTTTGATAGAGGTTCAAGGAAAATCACACTTACCAGCGAGGGAATCCTGCTTCGCAGACGTGCAGAAGAAATTTTACAGCTGGTGGATAAAACCGAAAAAGAAATGACTGAACAGGAAAAATTGGTTGACGGTGAAATTTCTATCGGCTGCGGTGAACTTGCCTCTGTGCATATTGTAGCAGAACTGATTAAATCATTTCAGGAACGTTATCCGCTTGTTCGTTACGATATTCACACTGCCAATGCAGATCATATACGTGAGCGTCTGGACAAAGGTCTTACTGATATAGGTCTGCTGCTTGAACCAGTAGATATTGAAAAATATGAATTTATCAGAATGAATATCAAAGAAAAATGGGTGGTTCTTATGCGTCCTGACGATCCGCTTG
>CAMWPG010000043.1 GCA_947176075.1 uncultured Ruminococcus sp.
GTCGTTGTGCTGGTAGTAGTTGTCAAATCTTCCTTTGAATTGCCTGCTTTAAGTATAATTTTAGAAAGTTTTGTATCACCATACCATTTATGCAGCGTTACAGATGAATACTCATTATCAAGAGCTACATCAAATGACAGATTTTCCAAATCATCAGCCGTGTAATTTTTAGAAAGCTCCCAGTTACCAAATACAGCACATCCATTCATTCCATATGGCGGCATAGATTCAAATACAAAAGAAACTGTATTTATACCCATTCCTTTATATGCTGAAATATCATAGCTTTCACCGAATGAAACATTTTCAAGAACTATATCACCTTCAATAGGTTGTACAGGAGTTACAGCTGTAGTAGTTGTTGTAACTTTTGAAGAAGATGTGGTAGTAGCCTTAGTCGTTATTGATGTTGCCGTCGTTGTCGTTGTCTCTTTTTCAGTAGTTGAATCAGTGGTAGTTGTTGTTACTGCCGGCTTAGTCTCTATATTTTCATTTACGCTAAAATAACTTTTTTCAAGAACATCAGCCCAATAAACTCCCATCTTTTCATATCCGATTTCATTAGGATGACATCCGTCCTCTAAATCGGTTTCATAATTAACAACACTGTTTATATCACCAAATGCAACCGATTTGCCCTCAGCCTGCATTCTTTCAACCATATCTTTTATTGAAGCATTATAAGAATCGACACAAGCTGATACTTTCTCCATAAGCTGAGTCTTTTCTTCATATGTGCTGTTCCAGAAATTAAAGCCATATCCGCCCAGCCAATCGCCTCTTATATACGCATCAATATAAGGAATGCTTGCAACATAAACAATATCTCCCGGATCATTCATATCATTCAGAATTATATTTACAAGATTCTCCAGTCTATCTGTAATTCCATCGTTATATGCACTGAGAATATCATTAGTTCCTATCTGAAGAAGAACAATATCAGGATCATATGTAGCTATCATATTTTTTCCGCCTGAATACCATGTTCCTTCAATAACTTCACGTATACCTTGACGTGATTCATGACCGCCTGAAATATTTTCAATAGAATATCCGCTGTATCCGGAATGATCTCCGTCATATTCAAATGATTCTCCATTACTTGTAGTATATGAACCGCCGCCGCTTTTAGCACCTACCATATCAATACTATAACCCATTTTATCAAGTTCATGATAAAGGTATTTGCGATAACCGTCCTTGCCAAAATATCCATCGGTAATGGAATCGCCAAGGCACAATATTTTTACATCTGAATTACTTGCTGATGCCTGTAAAACAGGGAAACCTGCACTTACAGCTGTAATACCCATAATTGTAGCAGCTGCTGTTGCCATAAATTTAATCTTTTTCATAATAATTTCCTCCTATTCGATCAATTTTATTTTCCTCATGGGATATCTCATATCTCATGATATTATTATAGCACATGCTATATAAAAAAATCAATGTATCATAGGAATATTTTATATATATTTGCTAATGATGTTTTGTGAATAATTTTCGTTCATTCAACAATAATGCATATTTACTATTTAAATATACCTGTTATAAAAATTTCTATACCAATTGCTATAAGCACAATACCTCCCAGTATAGCAGCCTTATTTGACAACCTTGTTCCAAAACGTCTGCCTATTATTAATCCTATTATACAAATAAAAAATGTAACAGCTGCAATAATAAGCGAACAGACAAGAGCCATAATAAAATCATAATCTGATATTGTAAAACCTACAGAAAGAGCATCTATTGATGTTGCTATCCCCTGAAGCATTAGCGCAGCTATACCAACCGATGAAGCTTGCTCATCTTCTCCTTTATTCCTTATCCCCTCAATAAGCATTTTCCCTCCGATAAAAAGCAGAAGCACCAACGCTATCCATGGAATATAATGCTGAAAAGATTTAAAATACTGAACTATCGTATGAACACATATCCATCCTATCATTGGCATAATAGCCTGAAAAAATGCAAATGTACCCGCTATGCCTGCCATTTTCTTATTTGTCATATTAGGTTCATTCAAACCATTGGCAAGAGAGACAGAAAATGCATCCATCGCAAGTCCGATCCCAAGAAAAATACTATTAAAAAAAAACACAAAACTCCATTCCATTTTTCTATCCTCCATAATAATATTATAGTAAACGCCAAATCAATTTGTCGTTCACTATAAAAAGGTACAGTCGTCGGAACTGTACCTTATATTCTTTTGCTTAAAAATATAGAACCTGTCCACACTGAAATTATGTGGACAGGTTCTTATTCTTACACATTGACCTATCTTTTTACAAAATACTCCTCATACCATACAAGAAATGTATATATAGTCCAGATCTTGCGCCAATTATCAGAATTACCACTAATATATTCATCAAAAATCAAACCGATTTCATCAAGATTGAAAAATTTCGCTGCCATGTCACTTTTGAATTTTTTCTGAACGTCTTGATTATATCGCTCATCAGCAAGCCACATTCTTATAGGAACTATAAAGCCGAGCTTCTTTCTAAATGCTATCTCTTGTGGCAAAACCTTTGCAGCAGCGGTACGAAATGCGACCTTATTTTGCTCCGCATTAACCTTATATTCAGAAGGCATCCTTGAAGCTATGTCGAAAATTCTTCTATCAGTAAGAGGCATTCTTATTTCAAGTCCTGCTGCTGTACTCATCTTATCTACATTAAGATAAATATCACCTTCAAGCCATATCTGTATGTCAACATCAGACATTTTGCTGAGCGGATCAAGTCCTTCCGTTTCCTCATATATATCCTTTACGAGATTTATTGGAAGAATATCCGGGTTATAATATTTAAGAATACGCCTTTTTTCATCTTCTTTCATAATATTAGTATTACCAACATAGAAAGTCTTTAAATTGTCACCATATCGTTCAGCATTTCTGTACATATTATAACCGCCGAAAAATTCGTCCGAGCCCTCTCCTGAATAGCAAAGTTTTGTATGTTTTGCTGTTTCTATACATCCTATTGTGAATGCAATCGCAGAAGCGTCTCCAAGCGGCTGCTCCATATTATACATTACATACGGAATTATGTCAAAATACTCTTCTGGTGAAATGACACATCTGGAAAATCCTCTTCCTAAAAGCTTAGCGGTTTCAGAAGCCATTCCGGATTCGTCAAATCTTTCATCATCATAACCGCAGCATCCTGCCATAGGGGCATCTGACATTGCAAGAACATATGAAGAATCAACTCCTCCTGACAGGAACGAATAAGCAGTTTCATCCGGAGTCTTTATCTCTCTCATCATCTGCTGCATGGTAGTATGTATCTCGTCTGCCCAATCCTCAAGGCTCTTGCTGTTATCAGGATGGAACTGTGGCTTCCAGTAACGTTTTATTTCTATTTTTCCATTTTTCCATATAAGACAGCAACCGGGCATGAGCTTCTTTACGCCTTTAAAAAATGTATCTTCGCCTGCAGTATATGTAAGACTCATGTAAAGCTGTAAAGCATCCTTATTAAGTTCCTTTACAAAGCCTTTCTTTTCCATAATACTGCGTATCATTGTGCCATAAAGCAAATTACCATCGTCCGTTACATAGTAATAAAATGGCTTTGTACCGAATTGGTCACGTATACAAACAAGCTGCTTCTCCTTATCATCCCATAAGGCAAATGCAAACATACCATAAAAATGATCTGCCATATTGCAATTCCACTTCTCATAAGACTTTATAAGTATCTCATTTTCTCTTTCTTCTCTTGAAAGCTTAATATCAATACCCAGCTCTTCACACAACGCTTCCCAATTTCTTATATGCCCTCTGTATTCTTTTACTTCGATCATGTCTGCACCTCGTTATTTTTTAATATACTAATTTCTATGATAAGCCGTCATAATATATGCCTACCAATATAAAGCCGCAAAACAATATCGTTTATGCGGCTTTAAATCTTATAATGTTTTTATTCAACCGTTACACTCTTAGCAAGATTTCTCGGCTTATCAACGTCATAACCCTTTGCAACTGAAACATAATATCCAAGAAGCTGCAATGGAACAACTGACAGACTTCCTGCAAAAAGCTGATCGATCTTCGGTATATATACCGTAAAATCAGCAGTATCCTCCATTGCATAATTTCCGTACGTTGTAAGTCCCATAAGATGAGCTCCACGGCTTTTTACTTCAACCATATTTGATACAGTTTTTTCATAAAGATTCTGCTGCGTAACTACGCTGAATACAACAGTTCCGTCCTCAATAAGACTTATAGGACCATGCTTCAATTCTCCTGCTGCATATGCCTCAGAGTGAATATAGCTTATTTCCTTCATTTTAAGGCTGCCCTCAAGGCTGATAGCGTAGTCTATTCCTCTTCCGATAAAGAATGCATCCTTTACTCCTGCAAGCTTACTTGCAAACCACTGGATTCGCTCCTTATCATCAAGTATTCTATCTATCTTTTCTGGTATAGTATAGATTTCATTTATAAGATAACTGTATTTTTCATCTTCAATCTCTCCTCTTGCCTTAGCAAACTGTATTGCAAGAAGATATGCTGCTACCAGCTGAGTGCTGTATGCTTTTGTAGTTGCAACAGATATCTCAGGACCTGCAAGGGTATAGAAAACATTGTCAGCTTCTCTTGCAATAGATGAGCCAACTACATTTACAATACCTAAAGTCTTTACGCCACGCTCCTTAGACATTCTGAGAGCTGCCAGACTATCGGCTGTTTCTCCGGACTGACTAATAATAATGACAAGACTATTCTTAATAAAGCTCATTTTTCTGTATCTGAATTCAGATGCAAGCTCTACTCTTACAGGCAGACTTGTAAGTTCTTCAATTACATACTGTGCAGCCATTCCAACATGATAAGCTGATCCGCAAGCTACAATATATATCTGACTTATGCTTTGCATCGTTTCATCATCCATACCAATAGTGCTGAAATCTATATTCCCATCCTTAACTACAGAATGAATAGTGTCACAAATAACCTTAGGCTGTTCATGTATTTCCTTGAGCATAAAATGCTCATAACCGTCCTTTTCAGCAGCTTCTGCATTCCATTCAATCTTTGTAAGCGGCTTCTCGATCTCCTCACGATCTATGTTATAAAATGTTACATTTCCCTTTTCAAGCTTAGCTATCTCCATATTGCCTATATAATAAACATTTCTTGTATATTTTAGAATAGCCGGAACGTCAGATGCAACATATGTCTCACCATTTGCTATGCCTATGATCATCGGGCTGTCTTTTCTTGCTGTATAAATCTCACCCGGAAGATCTTTAAACATTACGCAAAGAGCATAAGAGCCTCGTATTCTTATCATTGCCCGTCCTATGGAATCGACCGGACCTGCCTTATACTTATTCCAGTAGTAATCAATAAGCTTTACAGCGACCTCTGTATCAGTATGTGAATAAAAAACATATCCAGCCTTGACAAGCTTTTCCTTTAGCTCCTGATAATTTTCAATTATACCATTATGTACAGCAATGACATTCTCGTCATCACTGGAATGCGGATGTGCATTAATGGCAGACGGTTCTCCATGTGTAGCCCAACGTGTATGACCGATTCCGCAGCAGCCCTTAACAGCTCTGCCATTATCTGTCATTTCTTGAAGAACCTTGAGCTTTCCCTTTTCTTTTATTATCTCCGTATTGTTTTCACCATCACGAACAGCAATACCTGCTGAATCATAGCCTCTGTATTCAAGCTTTGACAAACCGTCAAGCAATATCGGCGCCGCCTGATTTTCACCTGTAAAGCCTACTATTCCGCACATATATGCCTCCTTAATTTTTATATCCGTTAGGATTATTTTTCTGCCAGTTCCATGTATCACGGCACATATCAGCAAGATTCTTTTCTGTTTTCCATCCAAGAACACTCAGTGCCTTATCAGCATTTGCATAGCTTTCAGGAAGATCTCCTGCTCTCCTTGCACCATATACATGATTAACCTTTATATCATTTACTTTTTCAAATGTTGATACGATCTCTGTTACACTATATGGTGTTCCTGTACCAAGATTGAACACCTCAACTCCGTCATTTTCAAGAACATATTCTATAGCCTTTACATGACCCTTAGCAAGGTCAACAACATGAATATAATCTCGACGGCAAGTGCCGTCAGGAGTATCATAATCGTTGCCGAAAATTGTAAGCTGCTCACGCCTGCCAACAGCTACTTGTGAAACATACGGCATAAGATTATTAGGTATTCCCTGTGGATCTTCACCGATCCTGCCTGATTCATGAGCACCTATAGGGTTAAAATAGCGAAGCAGCACGACAGAAAGCTTATCGTCAGCCTTTGCAGCATCTTCAAGAATTTGCTCCATCATCACCTTTGTCCAGCCATAGGGATTTGTACAGGTGCCGCGATTCATCTCTTCCGTATACGGAACAGGGTTTTCCTCGCCGTATACTGTCGCACTTGATGAAAATATGATATTATTCACATTATATTTTTTCATACATTCAAGAAGGGACAGCGTTGTATCAATGTTATTTCTGTAGTAAAGTATCGGCTTCTGAGTAGATTCTCCTACAGCCTTCAGTCCTGCAAAATGAATAACTGCATCAATATCATTTTCCATAAAGATTTTTTCCAGTTTTGCGGTATCCTTTATATCGACCTCATATGCTTTAACAGATTTACCGGTAATTTCCTCTACACGCTTTATTGCTTCAGGACAGCTGTTGGAATAATTATCAGCAATAATTACATCATAGCCGGATTCAAGAAGCTCAACCGCAGTATGGGAACCGATATATCCAGCTCCGCCTGCCAATAGTATATTTTTCATATTGCAGATTCCTTTCATTTTTAGAAATTGTCTTCATAAGTGAAATGTGCCGAAAAGACATACGCTTAGCTTGTGAAGACGAGTTCTTAATAATTATAGTAAAATATTGATATTCTCAAAAACGTATAATACATATATAGTATACACCTTATCGGCTTTATTGTCAAGGTTTTGACTTTAATTTTGAATGATTAAAAAATATGACAAAACATTACAGTAAAACAAAACTTCGCCTTTGATACAACGATCATCAGCGAAGTTTTAATATGACTATATTATTTTATCAATAAGCTTAAGCATTATTCTTATCACGTTCACGAAGTTCTACACGACGGATCTTGCCGCTGATAGTCTTAGGAAGCTCCTCTACAAATTCAACCACTCTTGGATACTTATAAGGTGCAGTGTGAGTCTTTACATAATCCTGCACTTCCTTTTTAAGCTCATCTGACGGAACAGTTCCCTTTGTAAGAACGATAGTTGCTTTTACCACCTGTCCTCTTACAGGATCAGGAACACCTGTGATTGCACATTCAAGTACATACGGAAGCTCCATAATAACGCTTTCGATCTCAAACGGTCCGATACGATATCCTGATGATTTGATAACATCGTCAATACGTCCTACATACCAGAGATATCCGTCCTCATCTCTTGTTGCCTGATCGCCTGTATGATAGTAATCATCATACCAAACAGATTTCGTCTTTTCATCATTACGATAATAGCCCTTGAAAAGTCCGCACGGACTTTTTCCATTCGGCGTATGTATACAAATCTCTCCAACCTCACCCGTTTTCGCTTCATTGCCGTCTGCATCAAGAACAACAATATCATAAAGTGGGCTTGGACGTCCCATTGAACCTATTTTCGGAGTTGTTCCAACAAGGTTAGAAATTGCCATTGTAGTTTCAGTCTGACCAAATCCTTCCATAATTGTAAGACCTGTTGCCTTGCGGAACTGCTGAAATACCTCTGGATTAAGTGCTTCTCCGGCTGTAGTAGCATATTCTATTGAAGAAAGATCATATTTAGACAAATCTTCCTTAATAAAGAAACGATACATTGTCGGAGGCGCACAGAAAGTTGTAATATTATATTTTGCAAACATAGGAAGGATATCATCTGAATGGAATCTATCAAAATCATATGTAAAAATAGGTGCTTCACAAAGCCACTGTCCATACAGCTTACCCCAGAGTGCCTTGCCCCAGCCTGTATCTGAGATTGTAAAATGCAGACCGTCAGGATTTACATTGTGCCAATATTTAGCTGTAGGATAGTGTCCAAGTGCATACGTATATGAATGAGCTGCAATACTCGGATATCCGGTAGTTCCGGATGTAAAAAGCATAAGCATAGTGTCCTCACCGCACGGAGTATCCTTAGTACGCTCATACATATCAGAGCAAAGCATCATTTCACTATTGTAATCATGCCAGCCACGTCGCTTTCCTCCTACAATCACCTTGATCATATCGGGAAATTCTTCCGCTGCCTTTTCAGCCTGTCCTGCAACATCGCCATCTGATGTACAAATTATAGCCTTTACACCTGCAGCTTTATAACGATATGTGAAATCATGCTCCACAAGCTGATTCGTTGCAGGAATTGCTATTGCACCTATCTTATGAAGAGCAAGCATAGCAAACCAGAACTGATAGTGACGTTTAAGCACCAGCATTACGCAATCGCCCTTACGAATTCCAAGAGATTCCAGATAATTAGCAGTCATATTTGAATATTTCTTCATATCTGCAAATGTAAATCTATGCTCTTTCTTTTCATTTGAAACCCACATCATAGCTGTCTTGCAAGGATTCTTTTCTGCGATTTTATCAACACAATCAAATGCAAAATTAAAAGTATCCTCGTTCTTAAAAGAGATCTTTGTCAGAACGCCGTTTTCATCTGTTTCTGTTTCAATAAAATCATCAGCTACTGTTCTTGTATTCTGCTGCTTGTGATAATCAGGAATCTCTTCCAGTTTAGCTGGTTCCTCATGAACAGCAGCATCAGGACGAAGTACGATCGCATATACCTCACAGTCCTTGCCATCAATTGCACGGAGAGCATGAGGCTCGCCGCTGTTGTAATAAATAGTATCTCCTGCATTCAGGATCTCAACACGATCACGGATCTGGATCATAACTCTTCCCTTGATTACAATGTCGATCTCCTGACCTTCATGCTTTGAAAATGACATTTCAGAGTTTTCACTGTAAGGAATCTTTACCCAGAAAGGCTCTGCAATTTTATTGCGGAATGATGGAGCAAGATGATAATAAGAAAAGCCTGTTTTTCTTGCTATCGGAAGTCCTTCTCCCTTACGTGTCACTGTATACAATGATAAAACAGGACTGCTTCCCTCAAGAAGATCCTTGATCTCCACACCAAAAATATCTGCACATTTATAAATAAATGTGAATCCAAAGTCGGTTTCTCCCTGTTCAAGAATACGGTATTGTTCTTCAGTAATTTCAGTTTTAGCCGCCATTTCTGATTCTGAAAGACCTGCTATCATACGAAGCTCACGAATTCTTGCAGCCACATCCTTAAGCTGTGTTTCCATATAAAATCCTTCTTTCCCGCCTTACGGCATAATATTTTCTGTGGGAAAATATCTGTGTATGAAGACAAAAAATCTCAAGTAAAAACTCATAATCATGAGATTTTACTTGAGACGAATATTTCTATCCGCGGTACCACTCAAATTGCGCAGTTACTACGCCACTCTACGGCTCTAACAAGCCCTGTGCTGTCACGTTGCACTTACGGGAACGTCTAATATGCAAAAGCAGTTCGAATTCCAGCTCAGAAGGGATAAGTCAAAACGTTTTCTAAAGTACCGGTTCTCACCATATACCAGCTCTCTGTTACTATCAAAAACAGACCGTCTTCGTCATCGCTATTTTACCACATTATTAAATTATACTTTTATATTATCACATTTAAACCGTCTTGTCAAGACTTTTTAATTAATTATAATTAAAAAAATTATCTGATGCAGTTAGAAAACATCACTATTTTTTTGCAAAGATTGACATATTTCATCTTTTATAGAAAAAACATAAAAAATCAATAGCATAGTGTCATGTGTACAAAATGTAAAAAAAGAAAAAGCTCTGTTTTACGCTTTACATATTTGGTGAAAAGTGATAAAATGTAATTATATATAAATAAATTTGTGTGCATTACAATGCAGGAGGTTCCATATGAATAAAATAAAAAAACTTCTTTCTGCTATAACTTCATTTTCTATTTTAATATCACTATGCACAACTTCTGTATATGCAAATACAGAAAATTCGGAGAAAGATATCATAAAAAGCAGAGAGGCAATGTTTACGCTTTCTGACACAGATTTCACTCCGGCTGAAATATTATCAAATGCTGATTCAGGCTTCTTGTTTGCTGATCAGCTTGATGATAATAATAAACTGTCATACAGCCTTATGGAAGAATATCTTAAATCTCCGTCAGAATCAACTATTACAATTGAACTGAAGGATAAGATCGTACTGGAACGTTCATCACCATCTATAAATAGATGGTCTGATGAAGAATACAGCGAATACGCAAATGCTGTTATTGGAGCTGTAATGCCCGGCGTTGTATCGTTCACTCTTGATTATCCAGAAGTTTTCTGGCTGAATTTCTCGGATATAGAATGCGGAGTTCCAACAGATGGTATGTCATATAGATTCAATTTTAATTTTAAATATAAAGTAACTATTTCCAAAATCGTTATAAGTCCTAACTATGACAGCGTATTTGAAAATTTTGATTCAGTTATGAGTATACGTGAAAGCATTACAGAGAAATTAGATAACTACGATATAAAAGGCGAAACTGATTATGATAAATGCATGAATATTTTTAACAGCATAATAAACGAAACGGATTATGTTCTTGATGCTCCGTATGCTCATAGTATTGCCGGTATTCTTTATGACAATAAAGCAGTATGTGAAGGATATGCAAAGACATTCAAAATACTATGCGATCGTGAAAATATTCCGTGTATAACTGTTCTGGGAAACTTTAATGCTGATAACCTGACTGCTCATATGTGGAATTATGTTTTCTTGGATGGTGCATGGTACGGTTGCGATCCTACATATGGAGAGTCTACAAACGATCTTACTTATTTTATGCGAGGCTCAAAGTTCTTCAACCAAAATCATACACCAGAAAGTCCGTATTCTATAATGACGCTTTCATTTCCTGATATTTCGGAGAATGATTATATACAACAAACTGTAACTACAACAGCCCCCTATGAAACTACTACGACCGAAATAACTACAACTACATCAACCACTGAAACAACCCAAACGACATCGACAGAATATACTATAGATACAGAAATTACTGCCGAGACAACTACATATACAGAAGAAACAACAGCGACAACAACCTCTTTTAAAACTACAACATCTAATCTCACATCTGAATCGAGCTCTTTTACAGAAAAATCTTCTGAAAATACATCTGATACTACACCTTTGAAAAAACCAATTTGCGGCGATATCAACGAAGATGAAACTGTATCATTAATCGATCTTATAATTCTGAGAAAATATCTCATCGGCATAACAGAATCTGTAAAATTCAGCAATATCTTTGACTGCAATAAAGACGGATCAGTAAATATCTTTGATGCATCTGAACTGATGTATATAATCCTAAATCAAAATAATTTATAAAAACAAAAGGCTGCTGTAGCTTCATAAACTACAGCAGCCTTAAAAGTTGCTAATATGGCACAGGATTTAAATGTATTTATTTTACCGGTTCAAGATACCATAGCTGATCTAATTCTCCCGTAAATGTCTTTATAACTGCATTTCCTTGGGATGAATATGAATTACCGCCTGATGAACCATTACCTTTACCATTTACTGCAAGACAGGCACTTCTATTAGTTCTGCATGATAGACGAACTGTTCCGTCTTCATACGGTTCTATTACAAAGGTCTGAGCAGGAGGATCAACCTGAGTATAGATCTGAACATTACTTCCTCCTACAACACATCCGCCTATCTTGGCTATATCTACCACCTTATCGCTTCCATTAGAAGAACACATTGCAAAAAGCCTATACGAATTACTATTATCGTCATATACAATACGGAATTGCTGAGATATAGAATTATCATTCTCTTTCTGAATAACATTTGTACCATTAATATCATTGCCGTCTGCAATATTAAGATAAAGTCCGCTTCCGGCATTTCTTATATTATATATATTTCCTGAAATTACACCGGGAGTTTCGCCTTTATAATCATCTGATATATGTATAATAACCGCATTTTTACCCATATCATTATATCTCTGACGCACAAGAGATGCATCGTATGTAACATTTCCTCTCAATGGATCTGCTACAAAAACTATACCTGATGATCTGTCGTATCCAGTCAGAACCAGACAATGTTCTCCCGCTTTCCATGTAACATTACCGCCATCTGGTGTTGACCATGAGGAAGTATAATAAGGAGCTCTCATGCTCATAGTGCCCCAAAAAACAACTGGATAGCCTAACGAAATGTATTTATATAATTCTTCAAATTCTGTCCCTGTAATATTCTCGGCATATGAAGCATTCTTATTTGCCGTAAAATATGCATTTGCAGTTGCAGTAATAGCCGGAGCATAGCACCCATAGCCTGATGATGATGAAGGATTTCCCGGAAATACATATTTAAAGTCAGCACCATACGCCCCTGTAAAATTCATTTTCGGAAGATAATTCATTGCAATATCATATTTATCTGCATTGAATCCATGATAATTCAAGGCTATCGTCAACGCTGTAGCTTCACAGCCTGTCGGCAATGATGGGTCTGCATTTTGCAAAATACATCTTACATCGAGCCTTGCACTTGGCAGTAATTCTGTTGTAGATGATACTGTTGTTATTGTTGTTTCAGTTGTAGTTTCCGTAGTAGTTGTTGTCTCTGTAGTTGTTGTTGTAGTCTCCGTGGTAGTTGTAGTTTCTGTCGATACAGTTGTTTGCAAAGGAATTTTAATATATTCTTCAAAGCTAATATCAATAGCTCCCGTAGCCCTTGATGCATAATATTTAAGAACAAGCGTAGCGTCATCTAAATTAACGTATGCATCACCATTGCAATCCGCATTTATCATCTGTTCAGACGTAAAATCATGTTCTACATTTGCCGATATTGAAGCATACAGTTTTAATATAAGCGTAGCATCTGATATATCAATTACACCGTCACCATTTATGTCTCCAATATGCACCTGTTCTTCATCTATATAAGGTGAAACATCAGACTCGACAGTTGCTGCCGCTGATGTTTCGATATATGTATCTGAAAGCGCCGTAACTATAGAAAAGCTTTCATCTATGAAATCGCTGTCTGCTTTATTTTCAATTGACATTTCATCAAAAGCGGCATTTTCTGCAAATGAATCCTCATCGATATATGCCGAAACCGAGTATTCACTAACAGGCACTGACCATGTTACAACTCCCATCGCTACAAATAGTTCAATTATTTTTATAAATCGCTTACTTTTCACTATATTTCCTCCAATATACTTAATTACACATTAATTATACCATATTTTTAATTTATAATCAAGTGTAAAAATAA
>CAMWPG010000044.1 GCA_947176075.1 uncultured Ruminococcus sp.
CTGTTTGATTGTCAAGTTGATATATTATATAAGAGAAATCACAAAAGTGCAACAAAAATTACAAATAATTCATATAAAGTTGCTGATATTCTGTTTTTTGTGTGATATGTTTATAATGTTGTCTTATTATAAAAAATATCTCGTAAACTATATGGATGAAAAGCTGATACTATTCTTGGCTGATTTCAAAAAAGCAAAAAAATAAAAGAATGGAATTACATATGAAAATATGAAATATAAAAGACAACATCACACAAAGTGTACTCTGGAGGGGATTTTACATGAATGAAAAAAACACAACTAACAAATTTTGGTTTATTCCGATTGTATATTATATTTGTCTGTTTGTAGTATGGGCAGCATATACTCTTCTTTTAAAACCTATAATATGTGATATTCTTGGAGATGAAAGCTTTATTTCTTCATTTCTTCGAAGCGGTATTATAAAAAATCTTATCTGGACGATGCCGGCAGCCTTGCTCATCATGAAATTCAGAAAAAACTGTATGATTTCTCTCAAAGATATGTTTATAAAAATAAGTCCTAACTGGAAAGGCTATCTTATGTTATTTCTATTCTTTTCGCTTTTTGTTTTAATAGGAGCGTTTCGCAGATATGGAGGTATATATATTTCTGAGAGCTTCGGTATGGATGATATTATAACGGTTGTTTTTGTGGGACTTACCGAGGAACTTGTATTTCGTGGATGGCTTTTAAACAGTACAGTTAAGGAAAGTTTAACTTCTAAGCAGGAATATATCGCCGTAGCTGTCAATGCAGTCATGTTTCTGTGTATACATTTTCCAATATGGATCTCAAAAGGAGAGTTTATATACTCATTTACAAGCTTAGGATTTCTGTCAATACTTGTGTTGAGCGTTATTTTCAGCGTTACTTTTATAAAAACGAAAAATATCCTGCTTCCTATAGCTCTGCATATGTTCTGGGATCTTATGGTATTTATGTTTGGATAATATAGAAAATCCTCTTGATTTTCTTTTCTATGTGCTGTATAATATAAATATACTACTTTTGAAATGAGGACTGATTTTATTATGAAAATAGGTTTTATAGGTGCTGGTAATATGGGAAGTGCCATTATGAAGGGCATTGCAGGCAGTGATATAGCTTCTAAAGCTGAGCTTTTTGCATTTGATCCGTTTAAGGAAAAGCTTATGTCTTTAGCTGATACAGGCGTTAAAGCTATGGACAGTGCTGCTGATATTGCCGCAATGTGTAAATATGTCTTCCTTGCAATAAAGCCGCAGCAATTTGAAGATGCTCTGCCATGTATAAAGGATGCAGTTACAGAGGATACTGTTATAGTATCTATTGCAGCTGGTATTACATCAGAATATATTCGCTCCGTCACCATCCAAAATGCCAAGGTCGTACTCGTTATGCCGAATACTCCGTTGCTTTTAGGTACAGGAGCAACTGCACTTTCAAGAAATGATTCTGTCAATGACGAGGAATTTGCAGTGGTAAAGCAAATCTTTGATTCTTGCGGTATATCTGCTGTAATAACTCCGGATAAAATGAAGGAGATCATCGCAATAAACGGCAGCAGCCCTGCATTTATATATCTCTTTGCAAAGGGCTTTGTTGACTATGCAAAATCTCAGGATATAGATGGTGATACAGCTCTTTTACTTTTTGCACAAACGCTTATTGGTTCAGCAAAAATGCTCACTGATTCAGGCATGAATATAGATGAACTTATACGTATGGTTTCATCTCCTGGCGGCACTACTCTGGCTGGGCTTGATGCGCTTTATGAGGGTAAGCTTACTGATATAGTATATGATGCCTGCGACCGCTGCACTAAGAGAGCCTATGAACTTTCAAAGTAAGAATAAGTTTTGAGATATTCTGAAAACGCTGCAGCCTGCATAGAATTTATAATAATGATCTTATGCAGGAGGAGCAATTATGAAAAGGATAAGTCTTAGGCTATGGTTTACAGCCTCACAAAGACGCAAGCTGGAGATTTTTATTTACATGGCATTGCTTGTTTTGGGATGTATGGCAGGGACGTTTTTTACTCAAAAATATGACAATATTCCTATTTGCAGATTTTGTATTAAATATGGAATGCCTGAGCTTTCGGCAAATAATGCTGATGTGTTTTTTACTGCTGTTTTTAAAAACACTGGTCTGCTGATTTTGTCAATGTTTTTTGGTTTGTGTGCAGTAGGACAGCCATGTTTGTTGGGTATTCTTTTATTTCACAGCTTTTCAGCAGGATGCTGTCTTGTTAAATTGTCAAGTGGCATAACTGTTTCGGGCATTCCGGTGTATATAGTCGCTGCGGCTTATACTGCTGTAACGTCGATAATACTTTTGCTTGCGGTGCGTGAGTCAGTCAGAGCCGCTACAGCTGCTTTCAGAATGTATGTTTCTGAAAATGATGGTGAGCTTTTGATATGCAAAAGGCTTAAACTTTACTTTATACGTTTTGGCGTACTGTTTTTTATGAATTTAGTGTCAAGCGGAATATATGCCGTTTTCTGCGGCTTTTTTTAATGCTAAGAAAGGAATTTTAAACCAATGGGTATATTTGGACAAAATTATGAAAATGCCGGTGTTGGCATTGCCAAGAATGCTCCTAAGAAAAAACCTTTTTTTAGGTTTATGGAAATATTCAGCAGAAAGTTCTGGAAGATGATAGGACTGAATATTTTGTATTCTCTGTTCTTTTTACCGCTTGTAGGTGCTATAGCGGTTTTCTTCATGCAATATAATGGTACAATGCCAAACGGTATGCCTTCGATACTTATAATAGCAGGTCTGTCAATACTTTTTGTAATGCTTTTTGGTCCTGCAACAGCAGGACATACTAAAATCCTTAGGGCGTATATTCTGGAAAAGCCGGTATTCATGATACATGATTTTTTTAAAACATTCAAAAGTGAATTCAAATATAGCTGTATAGTAGGAATTATCGACTGTTTTATTGCGATCTGTATAGCGGCATCGTTATATATTTACCCGATTATTATAAGGCAATATGATAATAAAATCTTCTACTTTTTCTTTGCACTTGCACTGAGCGTAGGGGTGGTTACGTTAATGATGAATTTCTACGCATTCCTTATGATAATTGCAACTAATTTGAAAATTAAGCAAATACTCAAAAATTCTCTCTCACTCGCTATTATAGCTCTTAAAAAGAATATAATCACACTTGCAGTTATTACAGTTATTGCAGGAATTTTTGTTGGTTTGATTATTTTTGCAGATATGAGTATTGCCGTTATAGCAATGTCGCTTTTGCCATTTATTCCTGCATCATGGCTTGGTCTTGTTATATGTTTCAACAGCTATCCGATCATTCAGAAGTATATCATAAATCCGTATTACGAGCAGCGAGGAGAAATAAATCCTGAGCTTCTTGGTGATTTGAATGAAGATCCTAATTCAGAGGAAACTTTATTTGAGGATATGGGAGGCAAGGAAAAGTCTATAACAGCTACTAAAAAGTCGAAAGCTAAAAGCAGCGGCAGGAATTCAAAGCATAAGGGAAAGATTATTTCCTGATCGTAAAGTTCACAAAATTGTAACTTTACAAATGGTTTGAATTATGGTATAATAAATAAGTCATGTACTTGGATACGGGGCATAACCGCAAAGCGGAATATCACCTGCCCGTTTCTATGTTTATGATGAAATTTTTAATGAGGTGAATTTATCATGATGCTGAAAGAAGAAAAAACAAGCGTAATCGAGCAGAATCGTCTGCATGACACAGACACAGGTTCTCCTGAGGTTCAGGTAGCTATTCTCACAAAGAGAATCAACGATCTCACTGAGCACCTTAAGACTCACAAGAAGGATCATCATTCCAGAAGAGGTCTTCTAAAGATGGTTGGTCACAGAAGAAATCTGCTTGCTTATATGAAGAAGAAGGATGTAAACCGTTATCGTGCTTGCATCGAAAAGCTTGGTATTCGTAAGTAATTTGATGAAAAATACGGTCAAAAGGCAGATGGACATTCCTCTGCCTTTCCGTGTTTGAAAAAGTATGCAGCGGCTGCTATTTAGCATGAAATCGTGTGTCCTTAGCTTTTTTAGGGTACAGGATTTTCTGCTAAACTGTCGCTGCAAATGAAATTTCATCTGTACAGAAAGGAATTTATACGATGTTTGAAAATTACAGAAAATTTGAAACGACATTTGCAGATCGTCCTGTTGTAGTTGAAACCGGCAAGACTTGTGCGCTTTCAAACGGTTCATGTTGGGTAAGATATGGCGAGACTGTTGTTATGGCAAATGTTACAGCAAGTGCAAAGCCAAGAGAAGGTGTAGACTTTTTCCCGCTTTCTGTTGACTATGAAGAGCGTATGTACGCTGTCGGAAGAATTCCGGGTTCATTTACTAAAAGAGAGGGAAAGCCTTCTGAAAAGGCTATCCTGACATCTCGTATGGTTGACCGCCCAATTCGGCCGCTTTTTCCTAAGGATATGCGAAACGACGTATCTGTTGTTATGACAGTTCTGGCGGTAGACCCTGATTGCTCACCTGAGATCACAGGTATGCTGGCTACATCTATTGCTATTTCAATTTCTGATATTCCGTGGAATGGACCTATTGCCGGTATAAGTGTTGGTCTTTGCAACGGCGATATCATTCTCAATCCTACATTGGAGCAGAGAATTGATAATGATCTACAGCTGACTGTTGCAGGCTCTATGGAAAAGATAGTTATGATCGAAGCAGGCGCAAATGAAGTTCCCGATGATTTGATGCTTGAGGCTATTATGACAGGTCATGAGGAAATTAAGAAGATGGTTGCATTTATCAATGATATCCGTGCAGCTATCGGTAAACCTAAGTTTGAATTCCAGTCAATGGATGTCGATCATGATCTGTTTGATGCTATTGAAGCTGATTTTGCAGAGCAAGTAAAGTATGCTCTTGATACTGATGATAAAAATGAAAGAGATGCAAGACTTCAGCCTATATCTGATGCCATTCACGAGAAATTCGATGAAGCATATCCCGAACAGGGTGCTATGATAGATGAGTGCTTGTATAAGCTCCAGAAGAAGATAGTTCGTAATTGGCTATATGAGGGAAAGCGTGTTGACGGCAGAGGCATAGATGAGATACGTCCGCTGGCTGCTGAGGTAGGTTTACTGCCGAGAGTTCACGGTTCAGGTCTTTTCACAAGAGGACAGACACAGGTTCTGACTATTGCAACTTTGGGTCCTGTAAGTGAGGCTCAGAAGCTTGATGGTCTGGATGAAGAAACATCTAAGCGTTATATGCACCAGTATAACTTTCCATCCTATTCTGTAGGTGAAACAAAGCCGAGCAGAGGTCCAGGCAGACGTGAAATCGGTCACGGTGCATTGGCTGAGCGTGCATTAGTACCGGTTTTGCCTTCTATAGAAGAATTCCCATATGCTATGCGTCTTGTTTCTGAAGTTCTTTCATCTAATGGCTCAACCTCTCAGGGGTCTATCTGCGGCTCTACATTGGCTCTTATGGATGCAGGTGTTCCGCTTAAATCTCCTGTTGCAGGCATCTCATGTGGTCTTATAACAAAGCCTGACAGCGATGAATTCATGACGATGGTTGATATTCAGGGCCTCGAGGACTTCTACGGCGATATGGACTTTAAGGTTGGCGGTACACATAAGGGTATAACAGCTATTCAGGTAGATATCAAGGTTGACGGTCTTACTCCTGCTATAATCAAGGAAGCATTTGAAAAGACAAGAAAAGCTCGTTTATATATACTTGATGAGATCATGCTGAAGGCTATTCCAGAGCCAAGAGAAACCGTAAATGAATATGCACCTAAGATGTTCCAGACAAAGATTCCTGTAGACAAGATTCGTGAGGTTATAGGTCAGGGCGGAAAAATTATACAGAAAATATCCGCTGAATGTGAAGTTAAGATCGATATAAACGAGGATGGAAATGTATTCATAAGCGGTTTGAGCATGGATGGCTGCCAAAAGGCTCTTCAGATCGTTCATACTATAGCTCTTGATCCAGAGGTTGGTGCTATTTATCGTGGAAAGGTTGTATCTATTAAGCAGTTTGGTGCTTTTGTAGAAATAGCACCAGGCAAAGACGGTCTGGTTCACGTTTCCAAGCTTGACAAAAAACGTGTAGAAAACGTTGAGGATGTAGTTTCTGTTGGCGATGAGATAATTGTTAAAGTAATGGAAATCAAGGATGGCAAAATAAGTCTTTCACGTAAGGATGCGCTAATTGAAATGGAGCAGCGTAAGTCTGAGAATAAGTAAAAATAAGCCTTTCTCTGTAAAGGAATACACTCATAAAGAATTAAAGCCCGAAAGTAGTTTTTAAGCTGCTTTCGGGCTAAGTTTATTATATTAGGATATTCGCATAAATCAAAATTTATTGTTTTGGATATGTCTCTTTCAGGAACTCTATCAACATTTTTGGGATAAACTGATAATGATGGGATTCATACAACTTGTATATCACATTTGCATTGTGGGATTCAAGTCGATCATTCAGCTTTGCAAGTCCCTCAAGCGTAGTATCGTGACCATTGTAGCTATCAGCGTAATCGGGATCTTCCAGTGAACCTCCGCAGAGAAACACATTTTTATCAAGCTTGTCATTTCTGTCGAAGTATCCATAATCGCTTTGACAGCCATCGGGATCCAAGTCAAATCCCTCTTCATCATACAGCCCCCAGAATGCTGGACTGCCTATGATGTAATTACCAAAGGGCTGATTCTCGTAAAGGTCAGATTTAAAGAGCGCATTGTGAGTGAAAACACCACCGTTAGAATGACCGTAAAGGGAGGAATTTGCATAGTCGATATTGTAATTTTCACCGAGATACGGCATTAAATTGTCTGTTATGAAGTCCAGCAGCTTGTTACGATTCTGTAGCAGATGCGTAAAACGGTAATATGGATTGGTGCCGTCTATTTTATAATTATAGCCGAGACTTACAAGGATAACGTCAGCAGATTCGCCGTTCTCCATGACCTTGCGCAGCTCCGTATGATTTCCGAAACGCCATACACCGTCCGTCAGTAAAAATACCGGATATGCCTTATCTTTATCATAATCCGGAGGTAAAGTCACATGAACGAGAAATTCAGTGCTAAGCTCCTCGTCGTAGATGCTGATCTCGTCTATGGAATTCTTGATCGCCTCTACTGCTGTACGGTCATACTCCCATACATCTCGATAGTCGGCAAATGGATCTGCAAACGGATCTGAGTACATCGACGGATCATTTATATCGATGCTGCCCTCCGGCAATGTTTCATAATCGCCACTTTTTAAAGCATCACGAACCATTTGTATCTGACGTATTTTGCTTTCGATCATATCATCAGAATCAAAACCTTTCTTTTTATAATCTTTAGCCGCCCAGTCAAGACATTCTTCAAAGGTGTCGAACGTTACGTTTTCACCTTCGCCCGTTTCGTCATCATATATTGTAATTGACATCCCGCTATCATCACATTCAGGACGCCAGATAATGCCCGAATAAAGGTAGCCGTCTATCAGCGCATATATGGGATAAGAATAAGAATAGTTTTCCTCGGACTCTGCTATTTTGTTGATTTCTTCAATGGCCTGTTCATATTCATCATCCGTGATTTTGTCACGCATATTTTCAAGATCGGCACGCAGACTTTCAGGCGTTTCTGTTTTAAATTCAATGCTCACCTTATGCTCTATATCGTCTATATCCGCAGGCTCGTCAAGAAGCGTCAGTGCGTGCTTGTCTACCCGTGAACGCTCTGTTTCCGTCATTTTATTGATAAGCTGTATCGACTCAGCAGTCTGTACGATCTCTGTGGACTTGCTTTCGCTGATTTCTGTGTTACCGCTGCAAGCACTGGCTGATAACAACATTGTAATGGATAAAAAAATTATAATTGCTTTTTTCATATTTTTTCCTTTCTGTCGCTAAATTCCGCTTTATATTGGAAATAATTATACATCAAAAAACTTGGTTTGTCAATGAAAATGCCATAGCATTTTTGACCTACTATCAAAAATGCTATGGTGAAAACTTTTTTATGAGTAATTATACAATTACGAGGGAGGTTAATTCTACATTTTTCCAAATCTTTTTATAAATTTTCTCTCATTATTTTCAAATAATTTTTCTGCGATATCATCGCTTATACGTATAAGCATTCTTTCATATGTGCATTGAAGCGGAGATATATTGTTTTCATTACCTGTTTCAAGACGATTAAGGCATCCGCAGGAGTTAGTGCAGCGACTTTTCAGCTCACATTCTATGCACTGCTCTGGAATAGATGAACGCTTTGCAAGTTCTATTTGCTTTGCAGTATCAATGCCATTATGAATGTCACCAAGGCAGAAATCCTCATCGCCGATAAACTGAGTGCAGGCATATATTTTTCCGTCAGTGAAAACCGGCATCTGCCTGAATCCTAAATGACATCGCTCTGAAGGATTATATCCTGCTATACATTCTCTTATCTTACTGTCAAAAGGACTGAAAAAGAAGTGAACGCCTTGCAGAAAGCAATTTTCATAAAATTCTGCGATTTTAATAAGCTCCTGCTCCAATATTTCCAGCTGCTCATCTGTCCATATCGCACGTTTTCCATATGCAATAGTTGCAGTCATTTTTCTAAATCCAAGATTATATAGATATTCTACGGATTTAAAAAATTGATCTGCAGCTTCCGGTGCGAGTGTAAGCATAGCATAGGAATCGGGCATTTCATGCAGCAAAAGCTTTGATATATTTTCTAAATCTTCAAGTGAATCCCTGCCATCTTTATATTTCCTGCTTATTTTCTGAGCAAGACCGTCAAAGGAGACACCTATTACCATGTCGGCTCTTTTTGCAAGCTCAATGAAGCTTTTATCAAGAAGAGTGCCGTTAGTTGTAATCTTTGAGCTGAATGGAATGCCTGTTTTGCGTGATTTTTCATCACAATATTTAAGCGCCCATTCTATTTTGCTGCGCTCTAAAAGCGGTTCACCGCCAAAGAAGCAGAGCCCGGCTCTTGTTCCGACAGAAAATGCAAGGTCGCAGGCAGATTTCAGGGTTTCCATGGACATTGATGTATTATTCTTTTTTCTCGTGCAGTATATGCAGTCCATGTTGCACTGCTCGGTTAGATGAAGCGTGAAGTTCATAGCATTATTCCATTGGAAGAACAGGCTCTCCAGCAAGAGTAACCTCTGTTGTTGTTTCAGTAGTATAAATTGGTATAACACCTGCTGTTGTTAGCCTTGTGGTTTCAGTAGTATAAATTGGTACAATACCATCCGGTGTTAGTTCTTCTGTTGTAGTAGTAAGTACACCGCCAAGTTCAAGCGGTTTTGTCGTTTTAGTAGTAGTCTGTTTCGTTGATGATATACTTGTGGTAACAGATGTTGTCTGGGATTGGGAGATATCAGTTTCATCTTTTAGAGCGATATCACCGCCAAGCTCAAGCGGACCTGTTGTTTCTGTTATAGCGATATCACCGCTGAGTTCAAGCGGCTCTGTTGTTTCGGTAGTTGTTTCTATGATAATATCTCCGTCCAGTATAAGCTCTTCCGTTGTCGTTGTTGTTTCAGGAGCGATCTCTCCGTCTAATACGAGTTCAGTATTAGTTGTTGTTGCTGTAGTAGTTGCAGTTGTAGTTTTTGCAGCATTTGTGTTTCCGGTGGAAAGATTTCCGGCAAGATTCGGCGCACATCCTGCAAGAGCGCTTGCCGCTGTGAGGATAGATGCTATTTTCATAGCATATGCAGGTTTCTTGTAATTTTTTACTGGTTCAATTTTCATAATTTTCATCCTTTCAATTTAAACATATGTTGACTTCTGTCCAGTACACATTATCAAATGTGAACTGTTCTTTTGGAATAACTATCTGAGCAATTACCCTTGAGATTACATCTACTGCCAGTGCTGGATAATTTGAAGTGTAGCATACTAACAGTGAATCTCCTGCGGAAGAAGAGGGAGATATAACTGAATCTATATTATATGCCGGTCTGCCACCGCAGTTTTGTAAGAAAGAACCCATAAGCAAGACATTATCCTCAAAGAATTCGTTTGTATATTTTGATGAATATATTTCTGCAATATCTTTTCTTGAAATATAATCCTCAAGGAAGTCTATCATTTCATTTTTGCTTCTTATAATTGCATTTGAATCAAATCTTTCGTTTATATTTGAAAAATGCTGGTCTATGGATATACTGTAATTCATACTGCTTCTTTTTTCAATAATAGAACGTTTAAGTTCTGATAAGTCAAAACAGTTAATGCTTCCGTCATTGAATATATCAGCTCTTGCCATTTGCCCCTTTGAAAGTTTTGTCTGCCCAAGAATATACTTCTGAAGCAGGAGATTATCCTTCATAGTAAGCTCGCCGTCGCCGTTTACGTCTCCAGAAGGATCTATGGATTCAAATACAAAGCCATTATCCTTTGCATATCTCTCAGCTTCAGTGCCTTTATAACCGTAGATAGTAAAATCAGCCATAGGCATAATGCTTGGATATGATATAAAATCACCTGTTTCATCTTTAATTATAACTTCGCCCCATATAAAGCCAAGCGCATGATCTTCTATAGAAGTTACACTTTTGGGGATTGTTATTTCTTTTAGGCGATCACATTCAAAGAATGCTTCTTTTTCTATAACAGTAAGGTTTTCCGGAAGCTTTACTCTTCTCAGACGTTTACAGCCTTGAAATGCACCTACACCTATTGTAAAGCTATCATATTCGCTGCTGTCAATTATAAGATCCTCTACAGTACAGGAGGAAGCCTTATTTTGAACCAACTCAGTTGATGCAAATGCACCGGAGCCGATTCTGCCTACAGGATAGTTATCAATTTCCTTAGGAATATATATGACATCCGGAAGAACCATATCAATAGTAGGATAATATAAATCCGCATTATATCCGTTTATTGTAATGAATTCATCATTATTGAGAGAATAGAGCAGTCCGTATCTGCCGGATTTATATGTACCTGAAACTGATGCTGTAGTGGCAGCTGGATCACCAATATTTTCAGCATAGCTCGGTTGTTCTCCGGTAAGCGTCATCTGCTCTGCATATGCGGTAGTTTTGTTCATGATTGTACCTGTAGAATATGCTGATAAAATTGCGCAAAGAGTCATACATAAAATTATATTCTTTCTCAAAAAAATCATCCTTTCATTTTAAATATTTTTTTAGCTCCGTTGCAGAGAAGCTTATATCACTATTGGTTGCACATACATATTTGCCATTAGATTGTCTGTAAATATCTGCTTCATTGCAAAGAGTAAATGCTCCATTCGGCATTTCTTCTAATCCACTTTTAATGAAAAACAGATATTTACTGCCAACTGATAAAATATTAGAGTTCCCATTATTATAAAAGGCAGTATGAGCATTTATTTCCGAATCAGTCATGTTTTTCAGTTCGGATTCAGCCCATTTGTGACTATTTATAAACTCTCTCAGAGGCATATATCCGCCTGGCACATAAATTGATAGTTTGTCGCCATAATGAAAATCATCATTTCTCATAGAATGAATAACCATAATATCTGCCTGAATGTAAGGAATACTATCAACGCTTGTATAATAAACATTCTCTATGCTGCCATAAACAGCAGCTGACGTATTTGCAAGCTGCAAATGATCATGGTCGGTCCAGCTTACATTAGGATATAGCGGATTATTTATAGATATTAATTTGCTCACATCGATTATATTGTCGGTTTTATTATAGATAACATATGGTGTTATTCTCATATCTTTTACATTATAATCTGGAACATATGGATCAGGTTCAATGGCTGAGGGAATAGTTATTGTAGAATCATTAGAATCATTTTTAGGAGTAGTTGTTGTTGCTGTAGTTTGCGGTGCAGGAATAGTTATTGTAGAATCATTTTTAGGAGTAGTAGTTGTTGCTTTGGTTTGCGGTGTAGTAATAGTTGCTGAAAAATTATTTTTAGGAGTAGTTGTTGTAGTATTTATGACAGGCTCGTTTACAGTTGTATTGGAAGTATTGGTTATGATGGTTTTATCAGTTGTTTTGACAGTAGTTATTGTAGTGGTTTGGGTGAAAATATCATCTACGATCGGTTTAGTTATATTATCTGTTTGATAATAAATGTATTGTGAATAATAATTTTGATATATAATATATGATGAAATTTCAGGAAGCTCGTAGGTTGAATTCGCTATATAAGTTTCTGTTTCAGATGTTTCAAACGTTAAAATATCTGACATTTCTGCTTCAATTGTTGTTGATGTTTGAATATTTTCATTATCATGACTATTATAGTTATTGCAAGTCGTATTTACCATATTTTCAGATACGAACTCAACTTTAACATTACTATTACTTTTTATAAATCCTGTACATATTATCGCTGCAATAGCCGCTGTTATTGGAACTGCGGAATATTTTAGCGATCTGATGTAAAAGGGAACAGGTTTATTTTTTTTATCTATACTTTGAAAAAATTCATCTTTTCGTGATGGCTTTTTAAATTCATATGCTTCTTCCAGAGCTTTTTTAAAATTATTTTTCATACCCGTCCTCCTTTTAAAAAGAATTTCTAAGCTGCGTCAAAATTTTTTTCAGTCGTCTGCCCAAAGCAAATCTTGACATATTATAAATCTTGCTCATAACTGAAAGCGGAACCTCGTTTACATATCTGAGAAGTACAAGCTCTCTATCTGTTTCCGAAAGCAGGTCGAGTGCGTACTTTAAAGCGATATGGTCAGTAAAGCCTTTTTCACTGTCCATGTTATCAGGGAGGTCATCGGGCAGCGGAAGAGACTGTTTTTTTCTGTATTCATCAATGCAGAGGTTGCTGGCTATAGTATAAAGCAGCTTTATTTCCTCTGATGCAGTGTGGTAGCGAGGATTTTCCAGATATCGAAGGAAAGTTTCCTGGGTAATATCCTCGGCTTTTTCAGAATCTTTTATTCTGAGGCAGCAAAATTTATAGATTTTATCATATTGTTCTTTTAAGTCAGCTGACACCCAAAAACCTCCCTTCTGTTTTATATAACGTTTTATAAAGGCAGAATGTGCGGTAAATTATAGTAAATATTTTGTGAATAAATATGTGTATATC
>CAMWPG010000045.1 GCA_947176075.1 uncultured Ruminococcus sp.
TCCGATAGAAGTTACGCTGTTTGGAATATTAACAGACTGCAAACTTATACAGTCTGAAAAAGCTTGCTCCATTATATCAACTACGCTGTTTGGAATTTTAACTGATTTTAATCCCCTGCAATTCTGAAATGCTTTATCACCGATATGAGTTACTGTGCTTGGAATTACTACATCTATTGAGGCCCCGTTATATTTTTCAAGTATACCGCCTCTTATAACAAAATCCGCACTGTTGCCGCCGTATATGTTTACGACTCTTGCATTTATGTTATTGTTATTTGTGATATTATAATTATTAATCGCTTTTTCAACAATAAACGGCGATTGGCAGTATGGGCAAATCCAAGCATCCTTGTCGTTTGATACTTGCAGATTTCCTCCACAGTTTGTACATTTTACATTAACTAATGGCATGTTTTGTACCTCCTTATTTTAATATATTGTCGTAAATCAGAATTTATACTTTCAACATTGTGTATATCTTCTTTATCTTGTACATTGCGAATGTGCTTGCCGGGATAAACACCATCAATGTATTCAAAGTAACCACCAGTATAATAACATTCCGCTTCAGGTGAACTATCAACAATATTTTGTATTCATTCACGAAATTTGTCGGATGCAACATCAAAATCAACTATCAAATCAATAGTTTATATCACATATTGATCTATCATAAGCTCGTCCTGCCATTCAAGCAGATCTGCAAGAGTAATCCCTTCTAGTACATCATTTATTGCAACATAAAGTTTTCCCAAAGGCGATGACTTACACAGGTTGCATGTTTTTTACTTTGATTTACGCAGCATTCCCTTTATCCTTTGTACAACATTGAAAAGCAGCGATCGTTCAAATATAAAACTTTGCAGGAAAAGAATCAATGCACCATATACTGCAAATGCAAGCGCATACAATATCCACTCGAAATAATTTTTAGGAGTAATACTAATAATAAAATTAGGCAAATAGATAATAACTGATGCAACAAGCATACGCAATACACGATAAATCGTCAAAAGCGGTGACAGCTTTGTAATATACTTCGGGATGTAGAAGAACAGATCAATACTGCGGTAAAGATTTGATAAAATGAGACCGATCATTATACCGATAAGTCCTAAAAACGGTGCAAGTATACCTCCTACTATTACAGCAATGAGCGCCTGCGCCAATGAACGCCATCGTGTTTCCTTGTAATGTCCTGCTGAAATAACAAGCATTCCCTGTGGTGTTTTGATATTGTAAAGAAGTCCGTTTATTACAAACAAAAATGCAAGTAATGGCTGATTGTAGTTAGTATCAGTTACATTTTTTGTGTAGATATTTACAAAAGACTGAAGCATTACTCCAGCTACTGAGTAGACAAAAAATATCATGTTGTAGTATGCAAACTCAAATTCATTGTATGCTTTTTGAAGTGTCTTTGTTTCCTTGCGGGCAATGATATCCCCAAAAGATGCTCCCAGTCCGCTCTGAAAAATCGCCAGCAATCCGTTTATTCCTGTCAATACCATATTAAATACAGAATAAACACTGACTGTTTTAAGTGATGTAAATATAGTCGCTATAACTGTTGGTGCTCCTGTCTGAACAGATTGCAATATCTGCAAAAACAATGCATCCCATCGCTTGGAAAGAGCCTTATCGTTACGCTTTGCACGGTAATTAACATATGGATAATTCTTTTTTACATAAAAATGCAGAATAACCGACCTTGATGCCAGCGGAAGTATTGCTACGATATACAAAACCACAATATTTACCCTAAGCATCGAAAGTACAACGATAGCTGCTGTATTTAGAATAATATATATGGATGATGCAATTGATACCATATAAACCTTCTGATCTGCTGTCAGAAGTACCCTGTATTTCGACAAGGTAAAAAAGTCAAGAAAGCTCTTTGCTCCCAATACCACTACCAAAATCGCTATCATCCACGGACTAAGCGCACTTTTTACAAAGATTGGATAAAATATTGCCAGAACTCCGATAAGCCCTGCAAAAATGCATCCGGAAACATTGTAAAAGTGCTTTGCTGATGAAACAACACTGCTTATACCTTCATGATCTTTAAGGGCAAGCGGCTTATACAAAGAATACACTGCCGCTCCTGCAAGACCTGCCTCTACCAGATTGAAATATGTGATAAACTGTGTAATAGATGATACAAGTCCATTCATCTCTGAGCCGTAATACACCAGCATGAATTTCGGTGTAATAAAACCGGCTATCATGACTATCAGCTGATGAAAAGCTGTTGTCATGGAATTATACATAAATTTTTTTGTTCTGCTGCTACTCATTTCATTCCTCAACTATACGTTTTAGGTATCTAAGAGCCTTTTCTCTCTCTTCTGAGAGAACATTCATTGCATAGCTCCAATCAATTTCATTGTCTTCTCCAGTATAGATACCCTCTGTTATTTCTCTGCCATTTATCTCCAGAAGCTTCATAAGACTCTCAGCACGCGTATTTCTGCCGCTCTTCGTATCAAGCTCTACGTAGAAATTCTTCCTGAAATTCACAGAAAATGCTGTCCCATGAAATGAATTAGTCACCACATATTCTGCGTTTTTTATAAGTCCCAAGAACTCCTCAGGTGAGGCTGTTCTTCTGTACTCAATGCCCTTTTCGCATCCAAAAGGACGTTCATTTACATAGATCATTTTAAGGTTCTTCTGTGCGGCAAGACTTCTTGCAAATGAGATAAGATTCTTTGGCATATTTACTGTAAAAATAAGAACATAGCCGCTGTCATCCGGCTCTGACGCAAGCTTTCCCCACTGCTCTGCACTTAGCAATAGCGATGGGTCAATATGCCTTTCAGGCTTAGCATCAGGCAAAAGGTCTTTCACAAGCGGCACTGCGCTGTCCTCACGTACGGATATATGACTGTAGCCGGAAAGACGACGTATGTATTCTTCCCTTAGCTTATCCGGAATTTCACTTACTCCGAAGCTTGCAGCATAGGAATTTTTCTTTTTATCCCCTGCAAAGGTCAGAAAATACGCTGGGTCAAAGCCGACTGTTTTGGGATTCCAAACCTGGTCGCTGCCCGTTATAAAGCAATCAAAATGCTTACTTGCCTTTTCAATGGTATTGTCATCGTACGTTTCCTCTGTAACAGGAATGTATTTTGACACAAACTTTGAAAAAGCTCTGCGTCTTTTTACAGCAACAGGATATTTCATCATGCATTTGGCGAATGATTTCAGCTTATTCTTATTTGGCGGCAAATAAATCGGCTTGTAATGCTTCTCAAGATACTCTCCCCTATAATCAACCACCTTGCATCCAGGCTTTATTTCATTAAGAGTTGCTATAAGACCGTAAGTCTGAAGCACTGCACCATAATTTACGGCACGGTGAAATGTCATAACACCGATTCTTTTCATACTCAAGATCCTTTCTCATATATTTTCCTCAGCATAAACGCAGTAATGTTCGGACAGAATCTAAGACCTAAAAATGTAAGCTTAACCTTCCGGCTTGTATATTCCTTTACAAATGAAAGCGGCACTGTTTTGAGATATTTACGGAGCTTATATGCTTCTTCACTAAATTGTTCTCCTCTTCTCTCTCGCCTCAAAGCCGCCCAGTTTTTTATATAAGTATTGGATCGTGCATACATTGCATAATGCTCAAAGCTTGCCGGATAAGTTTTCATTTCTTCGTCTATCCTATCCGCAAAATAAATGCTGGATTCAAACTTCTTTTGGCTAAACTCACTGCGCATAGCTGAACTTTCACTCTGAACATAGACATATTGGCATATATTGCTACACACAACATTTACCCCTTGATGCAGTACCCGGAAAACGAAGTACTTGTCCTCTCCTATCGGCTGTCCAACCTCAAAGCGGATATTTTCTATAATTTCTTTTCTAAAAAGCTTGTTCCACACGGTAAAGTCAATTTTCCTGCACATCAGAAATTCTTTGAGAGCTTCGTCAGCATTCAGCTGCTCCTCACATTTGCAACCAAATCTCTCCAATTTTTCGTCCTTTTCCTTACTATATCCTGTTGTTACCAAATCTGCGTTATATTTAAGCGCACAGCTGTACATTGCTTCATACATATTTGCCTGCATATAATCGTCTGCATCGGCAAAGCCTATATACTCGCCTCTTGCAGCGTCAAGCCCTGCGTTTCTTGCTGCACTGGCACCTGAATTCTCCTGATGAATTACCTTTACCTGCGGATATTTTTCCGCATATTCATCGCAGATACTTCCGCACCGATCGGGACTTCCATCATCTACCAAAATAATCTCAATATCATTTAGAGTCTGAGCTGTCAAGCAATCTATACATCGCCGAAGACTGAATTCATTCGTTTTATACACAGGTACAATTACACTTACCCTGCACATATAGATACTCCTCTCAATTTCTATTTCTTTGCAATCTGTGCAAGAAAGTCTACATAATCATCCACACTTTCCACTGCGCTTGCACGGATACGATTGTACTGCTCAGGCTCAAACCCCTCTTGAGCCGCATTCTCCATAAGATCTACAATATAATCCGCCTTAAAATTTTCCACACGCACAGCTCTCTTAGGATACCCTATAAAGCGCATAAACTTATCCACCTTATCATTCCACGACAAAATAACCGTCGGTATGCCCATTGAATATGCTGCAATTGCAGAATGCATACGACAGGTAATAAGAGCTCTGTACTGAGATATTGTACGGAGCAGTACATCTGGCTGCGTCGGACAGTCTACAAGTGCTGAACTGTCAATTCCGAGACGTGCCACGATCTTCTTTCCAAGTGCATAGTCATTTTTGTAGCCGTTGCAGAAAAACTCATACTCATATCCACGCTTTTCAAGCTCCCTTGCAATATTGCAAAAGAGCTTTATCCAGCTTTCTTCATCAAATGCCACATTGTATCCGAGAAGGCTGTTTCCTCGGATAAGACCTATTCCTATCTTTGTGCGGTTTTCCATTGCCGGAATGCCATATGCCTCGCTTGACCATACTGCGGCATCTGCTACTTGTTTTACCTTGAACTTATCGCCTACATACTGCTGAACTGTCTCCACGCTGTCTCTTGCAGAAACATACTTCACACAATCTGCATAAACAGCTTTTTTCATAATAGCACAGCGGAAATCATTAGGATTATAGTCTCCTACACAGCCGACTGCATTGTATATAACCGGCAATCCCATTTCTTCTGCAATCTCACGAATAAGGCAGAGCATTTCCTGATACTCGTTGTAAATATACTCAAAAAGACCGCCGCCGGCAATTATAACAGCGTCTGCATTTTTAAACTTCTCACGAAAATATTTCTCATGCCTCGGACGGCAGTTATAGGACTTCTGCCAAAGGTTATGCTGCATTTTTTGTGCCGCATTTGCAAAACCGAGCTTGTTCGCTGCCTTTATAATCACCTTATGGAAACAATATGATGCATCCTCTATCTTTGTTAAATCTCTGGAATATGACAGACCATCCACTTTTTTTCGGTTACTGTGATCGCTTGTTAAAAAACGATCTTTTGCAAACAGATCTACACTTATAATATTAACGTCTGAAATATTATGCTTTCTTTTCAGTTCTTTTCTCAACAAATATGATATACTGACATAAATAAAATTATCTCCAAGATTATCACTAAGCATAAAACCACAAATTGCTATATTCATAAGATTCAATCATTACTTTTCTTTAATAATACGAATGGTCTTTTTAATACCGGTATAAATATCATTCTGACAATTCCAGCCAAGTGCCTTCAGCTTTGCAGATGACAAAACGCCCCTTGAAATTGTAGTAAATCCAGACTTCTGCACATCGTCCGGCAGCTCCATGATTACCTTTGTACCGGATACTTCTGAAACTGTTTCGGCAAGCTCACGAATGCTGATTTCAAACTGATCGTCAGAAATATTGTACGCATTGCCGGACTCACCGCATAAAAGCACTGTAAAAAATGCAGCTGCTGCATCCATAACATAACAGAGTGTACGTACTTGTGTGCCTGTACTTTTCATGATGATATTTTCGCCGTTTACACCGTTTCGGATAAATTCTGCAACAGCACGGCTATCTCGAGATGTTTGCGTCGGTCCATAGACGTGACATGGACGCACTACAACCGTTTCAATGCCATATTGTGCCGTAAAGCTTGCACACATTGTTTCAGACGCTCTCTTTGCTGACGGATAGCATGCTCGTGGGAGCATAGGGTTTACATAGCCGCTGTAGTCCTCGTCAAATATCACAACCCCATCTCCGTGTTCGCCGTAAACCTCACCGCTGGAAACATAGAGCATTCTCTCAAGTCCATGCTGTCTGCCATATTCAAGCAGATTGTATGTTCCAAAGAAATTTGATGTCATTGTGCCGACAGGATCTTTGGCGTAGAGAACCGGATTTGCATTCCCTGCCGCATGGATAATATAATTGTAAAATTCTCCTTCCGGCAGCGGTTTTGATATATCAAACTGCACAAAATGAAAATTATCATTATCCTTATATTCACCGAATCGTATATCCACTGCTTCCTTATTTATATCAAGCGTGTACACATTCACACTAATATTCTTGTGAAGATTAAGATACATGAGCGTATCAACAAGCGCTGTTCCTATAAGTCCTGTTGCGCCGGTAACAAGAACTGATTTACCGTCAAGCTTCTGCCAGTCAATATTATTCGCTGAAACTATGCTTTCTATTTCACTTTTGTATAAGCTGCTGTTGCTGTACATTGATCTGCCCCCTTAAACTTACTTTAACCAGCGATCCTTGTTAGTATGAAGAAGCGCCTTGAAAATAGATATATCCTCAACTGTAGTTATTTTTAGATTTTCCTCAGAGCCTTTAGAAAAATGCACTGTTTCGCCAAGCTTCTGCATAAGCGAGCATGACGCTGCTGTATTTTCAATACCCCTCTTACCTGCTTCATCATGCGCCCAGAGAAGCTTTTTAAGTGTATATGAATGCGGTGTCTGAGTTCTCCATAGCTGCTCTCTCGGAATAGTCTCAGTAGAAGAAAGTCCGTCCTCACTCTGGAATACTGCTTCAACGCATGGAATTGCTGTTACTGCGTCGCCGTATTTATTGAATACTGCAATATTATTTGAAATGATCTCTCCTGAAACCATACAGCGATTGCCGTCGTGTATCATTACCACGTCATCCTCGCTTATCTCTTCACGGAGCTTGCAAAGACCTTTATAAATAGATTCCTGTCCTGTTTCTCCTCCGGGAACGATCCATTTGAGCTTTGTTATATTGAATTGTTTTGCATATGCCATAAGCACATCCATCCATGATTCCAACGTCACAACAATAATACCATCAATATTCGGATGATTCTGAAATGCCTCCAGAGTGTGTATAATAATTGGTTTATTATCTACGTGCATAAACTGCTTAGGGATATCCTGCTTCATTCTTGAGCCAATCCCTGCTGCTGTCAACAATGCATATATCATAATTATAAATTCCTTTCTTTTAATTTTATTATTTTCTCCTGAAAATGCGAAAGCTATGATGCGAAACCTGCTTATCTGCCGGCGGAAGCTGCATATAATCTCCGTACAAATTAGTCAGATACTGCTTATAGCTCTTCGGTGCTTTGTATAAATTCCCCTCAAACTCCACATTCACTGAGTGCATATATCCGCTGCGCTCTATTCTTTCGTTGTATGCAAGCGCTCTTGTCAGCACAACACCCACATATTCGCTTGAATAATAGTCATACTTCTGTACATAGCTGTTTAGACTTTGTGCAAGGCGCTTTCTTCCCATGAGCTTTACATAAGGCATCATGACCGCATGAAAAATTTTTGCCTTTGTATTGCTGCCATATATCCCCTTGTGGTAAGTCATCTTGTAGAGAATATTTTTCAAAGAGCATCTCTTTATAAATCGCCTTGATTCTTTCTCGGATAACGGCAATCCTTCTATTGGAAATACATCTATGAACAGAGGCAGATAAGTCGCTCCGTCTGAAAATTCCTCATCTTCAATAATAAAGCTCTCATCGTAAACTTTGTATACGGAATATGGATAAGGATTATTCTCATCAGGTAAGCACAGTGTGTATTCCCCTATCTTTCCGCCTGTAAGCTCTATAAACTTTTTTAGATCAGGTCTCGGCATCATTATGTCAATATCATCATCCCAAGGAATATATCCCTTATGGCGCACTGCACCCAAAAGCGTTCCCCCTGACAGAAAATATGTCAGGTTATTCTCTTTGCATATATACGTAAATTTATCAAGAATACGAATCTGCGCTTCTCTGAAATCGCTCATCTGCGCCTGCTCACCTATATGCTCCTTATTTACAGGTTTTATCATATATATTCTCCTCTTATTTTCTTATCATAACTTTTCATTCTCAAACAAAAAGATGGCGTCTCTTATAACATAGTATAACACAACATATCAACTTTAGTCAACCCCTGACCAAAGATACATATGCAATAAATCGTTCGGTTCATTTTATAATAATGTATTGTTAATAGTTCTATAACTTTATGAATCTATCTTCACAAGATATGAATATATATTCCTGAGCATGATTTGCTTAAAGCCTGCAGGCATACTGACGTATGGAAATTATTTTCAAATCAGCAATTGTCAAAATCCACAAAAAATGCATTCAACTTTACATATGTATAGTTTCTCATATATATACATATTAAAACAGGATTTGATATTCTGAATAAATTGTTTAAAATTGAATTATTGCAATTTTTTTTAGTATGTGATATAATAATAAAGTTATTATTTTTAAGGAGTCATTATTATGAATAAACGCAATGTCTTCATGGCTTTTTCTTTAAGCATTATACTGCTTTCAGGTTGCGAAAATTTAAAACTCAACGAACCTTCTGCATCAGTCGATTCAACTGAATACACCTCAGTTATTGAAGATGACAATTCATCAGCTATTGAAGTCGATGTAAATATACCAATAGAGGAAACTGAACCTGCAACTACTGTCACCGGCAAAATGCCGCTTGTAACTGTGAATTTCCTTCCGGATAGCTATCAGTTAGATGTTGAGCCGCTTATGCAAGAACCTGAATTGCCCACAGGCTGTGAGATAACATCGCTTACCTGCCTGCTCAATTACTTAGGATTTCCTGCCGATAAGGTAGTAATGGCTGATACATATCTTGACTATGTACTCGAAAACGGCACAGATTATACATTGTTTGAAAAATATATAGGCAATCCTCACGCTGACGGTTACGGATGCTATTCTCCTGTTATAGTTAAAGCCGCTTCTAAATATCTGGCGGATCAAAACAGCAATCTTGAAGCTATAGATTTATCTGGAAGCACTAAAGAAGAACTTTTCCGTGTAATTGCAAGTGGACATCCTATTGTTATATGGAACAGTGTATATAACCAGTATCATGAAGAATATTTAGCATGGTCAACTCCCAGCGGCGTAGATGTATACTGGAACACCTATGAGCATTGTATGCTTCTCTCAGGCTATAATCTGATTGAAGAAAATGTAACTGTATGCGATCCGCTAAGAGGTGAAGTGCAGTACGACTTAGAACAGTTTTTTGACGTGTATGATGATCTGTACCAGCAGGCAATGACAATATATTGATTAAAAAATTCCCTCAGATACGATGTAATTGCATCTGAGGGTTTGTTTTTTATTCACTAAAATATTCAGCTACGATCCTTGCAGAAGTTGCTGCAAGCTCCTTGCACGGACGCTTCTTATAATATTCATCTGTTCGTTTTTCCGGAACAAAACTATCTGCTCCGTCTTTTTTTAGTCCCAACAGTTCACGACAAATGATGCTGCCAGCACATTCCCTGAATCGCTGCGCAAGCTCCTGAATACGCTTATAGTGTTCAGTTTTTCCGGCATAATCATTAGGGTTGGAGTATCCGGCAAGCAAACCAGCTACTATGAACATTCCGCTAACTGTTCCGCAGACCTCTCTTAGTCTGCCCATTCCACCGCCAAACGATGAAGAAAGCTTCGCTGCCATTTCAAGTGGCAGCCCCAGTTCTTCCGCAAATGTAAGTACCACTGATTGACTGCAATTATATCCCTGCAAAAAAAGCTTACCTGCTATTTCAGCATATTCATCGGGTTTCTTTTTAAGCACTATTTTCTCCATTTATGTTACTCCTTTGATCTCGCATTCTTTTTCTCAGCTATACCATGACTTATATGGGCAGACTTTAAATTAACACTTTCAATATATTCATCTATCTCACGTTCTGCAAGGCGAACCTCTTCATAAAACTCAGAAGCAGAAATTCTATAAGCTCCGCTTCCCAGAATAATTATCTGTTCAAGTCCATCCGAAGTGGCTACTCTTACCTTGTAATCACGGCTCAGATCATGAGCTGTGCGTTCTATGTATGAATCCGCAGTCTCTGCCTCTTTTGTATAGACAACGTGAATACCGCCGATATTTTCATACGATCCGGTATTGCCCTTAACACGATATGCATCAAATACTATTATCATGTCAAATTTGCGAACGCCTTTGTAATTTATCATCATTTCTATAAGCCGGTGACGTGCTGCTTCAAGATTTTCATCAGCTATTTTTTTAAGCTCGTCCCATGCGAAAATTATATTATATCCATCAACCAATATATATTCATGTGATGGTTTCTGAGGCGCTATCTCAGAAAAACGTACAGCTTCGTCCTTTTGTGTATGCATTGCCGAGCGTTTATCCCGGTTTATCTTGCCATATGTTCTTTCAAATATCGCCATAAGTTCGTTGTCTTCTTGCAAGCTTCCTCTGTATGCCGATCTTGAATAACTAACGCTGCTATCAGAATAAGCCGTATCCTCATCCGAACTGCCAACTGCTGCGTGATCTCTGTATGGCAAATGCATATGCTCTGATACCTCATCCCATTTTACAATATATCCTGCACCATGAGAGCAGAAAATTGAGTCCGATGAATTTTCAGTATCACTGTCAGCATCATACCCTATAGCTTCTATTACCTTTTCAGAATTTCTGCACTTGTCAAATCCGTCAGGAATATAACTAAGCTGACCCTTGCCCTGTGTATATGCCGTTATATCCTCAGCATATGAAAGCATTTCTCCTGCTGCACATCGTCCTGTTATAACCGACATATCTCCATCTATTTCAGGAGATGAAAATTCAGCGTTCATTCTTTTAAGGTCTGTCATTGCACGTCCCGTCTGAGAATTAGGAATTTTAAGCCGAAAGACATAGAACGGCTCTAAAAGAATGCTATTTGCCTGACGCAGTCCCTGTCTTATCGCTCTATATGTCGCCTGTCTGAAATCTCCACCCTCTGTGTGTTTCTGATGCGCACGTCCGGACACAAGCGTAAAACGCATATCTGTTACCGGAAATCCTGTAAGAACTCCAAGATGAATCTTTTCCTGCATATGTGTAAGAATAAGCCTCTGCCAATTCTTATCGAGAATATCCTCTGAACAATCTGTGCAGAACTGGAGTCCGCTGTTTCTCGGAAGCGGCTCTATAAGAATATGTACCTCTGCATAATGACGAAGCGGTTCATAATGACCAACTCCCTCTACAGCATCAGCTATTGTTTCTTTATATGAAATCCCACCCTTATCAAATTTCACTTCAATAGAAAATCTTTCACGGATTATATCCGACAGCACCTCAATCTGAACAGCTCCCATAAGCTCTGCGTGTATTTCTGCAAGGCGTTCATTCCATACAATATGAAGCTCCGGATTTTCTTCTTCAAGACGTTTCAGCATTGGCAAAGCCTTAGCAGGATCTGTACCGTCAGTCAGCACAAGACGATAGTTCATTACAGGCTGCAAAACAGGCTTTTGAAAGCATTCCTCTGCACCGATACCCATTCCGCACTGTGTAAGTTTAGGTCCGAGTACAGCGCATATCATTCCGGTTTCAGCTTCGTCTGCTGTTTTATATTTGTTGCCGGAATATATGCGCAGCTGACTTATTTTTTCGTATACGGTATTTCCATCCGGAAGTCTGACCATGATCTGAGAACGCACTTTAAGCCGTCCGCCGGTTATTTTCATAAAAGTAAGACGTTCTCCTTTATCATCCGAAGCGATCTTAAAAATACGTGCGCCAAACTCCTTTGAATGATATGCTTGCTTGGCATAGATCTCAATATCAGACAGCAGCTTGACAACACCCCAAAGCTTTCTGGCTGATCCAAAATAACATGGAAAAATTCTGCGCTTCATAACAGCTTCTGATATCTCATCATTAGTAAGTACGCCGTTGTCAAGAAAACTGTCAAGCAGATATTCATCACAAAGAGCAAGCTGCTCATAAAATATATCGTTTTCACTGTCTGTGAAATCTGCACAGGCAATACAGAATTTTTCTTTCAGCTCACCAAGAATATCATCAGGCTCAGAGTCGGTTATATCCATTTTATTGACAAATACAAACACAGGAATATCATATTGGGAAAGAAGCTTCCAGAGTGTTTCAGTGTGGCTTTGAACACCGTCTGCTGCGCTTACAACAAGAACAGCTATATCAAGAACCTGCAAAGTTCTCTCCATCTCTGACGAAAAATCAACGTGACCCGGCGTATCTATCAAAGTTATTTCTGTATTATTAAGCGAAAGTACAGCCTGCTTTGAAAAGATAGTGATACCCCGTTTTTTCTCCAGTGAATGAGTATCAAGAAAAGCATCTCCACGATCTACTCTGCCAAGCTTTCTTATTTCTCCGCTGCAATAAAGCATAGCTTCTGAAAGAGTAGTCTTTCCCGAGTCAACATGGGCAAGCAGTCCTACTGCAAGTCGTTTCATCATATCCTCCTTTGCAATACGATATTATTATATTTTTTATTTG
>CAMWPG010000046.1 GCA_947176075.1 uncultured Ruminococcus sp.
TCTGTGATGAACGCGGGTTGGATATTTATCGCCGTAACCGATCAAATAGCTGTAGCCAGAAGGATTATTGCCAAGAATAAAATCCATCTGATACTTAGCAGCGTTTAAATAATTGGACTGATTTGCAAGTTTTCCATATGTAAGGGCATATGTCTGCCATGCGCAGTTGTAGCGTGAATTGCCCCAACCATCGATTATATAATATTTTTGCTCGTTGTTATTTGAATATCTGTCTGAATTATATTTAACTTCGTTAAGATAAGATGAGTCACCTGTTACGTTAGCCATAAGGCAAGCATAACCGCCCCAGACTTTACCCCAGCTGTAAATCCAGCCGTCGTAATCATTGCCGTTATAGCAGCCATTGCTTGTAGGCTTTGCTGTAGGTTTTGAGTATTTACTGCTGTCAGCCAGATAGAGCCATGCTTCAGCCCATGCTTTAGCACTTGATGCTGACATACTGCCGGAATTATACATATTACCCATGCCGCTTCCTTCAGTGCCTGTATACTTTCTGCTGTAATTGTAAATAGCATCAGCATACTTGAGACATTCAGCTGCATACTTAGCGTCAGACTGCTTTATAGCCGCTGCTGTAGAAGCAAGAGAAGCTGCCATCATATCGCAAACATAGTTATTGGTCGTTGAACCGGAGAACCAGTAAGTAGGTCTATTGTATGTCTGAACTTCAGGAGCTTCCCATGTAACATTGTGGTCGCTTTCATCACTTACTGTATGACAAATAGCAGCTACATTTCCGCTTGCATCAAGATAAGTTGTCTTCATAAGATAATCAGAGGTGTTCTTCATTATCTCAAAAAGGTGAGCCTCAGAGCCTGTCTCCTTGAAAGCCTCTGGATAAGCATAATAAGCCCAGCCGAGAGATGCGCCGTTAAATGCCATAGTAACATTGAATTTTACATGGTCGCCTGCATCATGATAACCACCAGAGACATCAGCTGTTCCTTTGCCGCCATTAGCTGCGTCAACAACTGCTTTAGCATCTCCGGAAAGACCAGTAGCACTGCTAAGAGAAGCTGTTGAATCATATGTATGACAGTTTCCTCTCCATGTCAGGGCGTTGTCATTTACATCGTTTCCGCATTCGTTTGCGTCATAAAAGTAAAGTGACAATCCTAAGGCTTCTGCATAATTACTGCCGGCAGCTGATGCGCTCATAGGAGCAACTGACACTCCAGCCATTAGGCTGCTTGTGCCGATTACTGCTGCGGTAAATGTCGAAGCAATGCGTTTTTTTAATTTCTTCATAATTACCTCCATAGTAAACATAAATTTGGATTTATTGTACCATATTTCCTTTGCTTTGTCAAGCACTTTAGGAAAATTTGACACGTACAATTGCATATTTCTTATCTTACAAATAAGTATTTCCTAAGGACTTATTAAAATTAAGGCATTATTGCTTGACAATGATATGCGTATGTGTTATAATGTAGAAAAGCGTTGATAAGAAGAAGTAGCGGTTAAACGGCGGTACAGAGAGGCTCTGGCAGGTGAAAAGAGCAGCGGCGCATTGCGAAATACATCTTGGAGCTGATTTTCTGAAATAATAGTAGGAAGGTACGGGTGCGCCCGTTAAAGCGTTTTGAGGTCAGATGAATGGTTTCATATAATTTCATCTGATAAATTGAGGTGGTACCACGGTGAAGATCATCGTCCTCTGGCAGTATATAATACGCCGGAGGCTTTTTTATTTTCCGGCAAGATTGGAAAGGAAGAAAATAAATGACTTTTTTTGAAGAACTTAAAAGAAGAGGTCTGGTTGCGCAGACTACACATGAAGAAAAAATCGAAGATCTTATCAATAATAAGAAAGTGGCTTTTTATATCGGCTTTGATGCGACGGCAGATAGCCTTCATGTTGGACATTTCATTCAGCTTATACTTATGAAGCATATGCAGATGCATGGTCATAAGCCTATTGCACTTCTTGGTACTGCTACTGCAATGATAGGCGATCCTACAGGAAAAACTGATATGCGTAAGATGATGACGGTTGAGGAAATAGACTACAACGCAGAATGCTTCCGCAGACAGATGTCACGTTTTATTGATTTTTCAGATGGAAAGGCTGTTGTTGTAAAGAATGGCGATTGGCTTCGTGATATGAATTATATTACATTTATGCGTGATATAGGCAGATATTTTTCTGTAAATCAGATGCTTACGGCTGAATGCTTTAAGTCTCGTCTTGAGGGCAACGGACTTTCATTCCTTGAATTTAATTATATGCTTTTGCAGAGCTATGATTTTCTGCATCTTCACCGCAATTATGACTGTATGTTAGAGCTTGGCGGAAACGATCAGTGGAGCAATATGCTTGGCGGTGTTGATCTTGTGAGACGTGTTGAAGGTAAGGAGGTTTATGCAATGACCTCATCTTTGCTGCTTACAAAGGATGGCAGGAAAATGGGCAAGACTGAAAAGGGTGCTCTTTGGCTTGACAAGGAAAAATGTTCAGTTTACGATTTCTATCAATACTGGAGAAATGTTGCTGATGATGATGTTATAAATTGTTTAAAGCTTCTTACATTTATTCCGATAGAGGAAATTGAAGAAATGGAACGTACTATGCATGGTCAGGAGCTTAATAAGGCAAAAGAACTTCTTGCTTATAATCTTACTGAAATGGTTCATGGTAAGGAGGAGGCAGAAAAGGCACAGAATGCAGCCAAAGCTGTATTTAGCGGAGCTGGTTCAGATGCTAATATGCCTACAACGGTTATTTCAGAGGATGATCTTGAAAACGGTGGTATTGGTATTTTAAATGTTATGGTAAAAGCAGGGCTTTCTGCTTCAAATGGTGAGGCGAGACGTCTTGTACAGCAGGGCGGTGTCTCTGTAAACGATGTTAAGGTCACAGATCCTAAAACTATTTTAACTATTAATGGGGAAGTTATTATCAAAAAGGGCAAAAAGGTGTTTCATAAGATAATTTTAGGATGATATAATTTGGATCTTTGGATATAATATTATGCATGATGATGCGTGAAAGGAAAAGTAATATGTTTAAAATTACACTGAAAATTGACGGCATGATGTGCAATATGTGCGAGGCTCATGCAAACCAAGCTATTCGTGAAAAATGGAATGTAAAAAAGGTTTCATCTTCTCATAAAGAAGGAAAAACAGTTATTATTACAGAGCAAGATATAACAAATGAAGAGCTTGCAAAAGTAATAGAAAAGACTGGTTATAAATTGCTTGATGTAGTAAGAGAACCTTATGAGAAAAAGGGACTTTTATCAAAATTGAAGTAAAAATTATTATAGCAAACACCTGAGGATGTATAATTTAATTCTCAGGTGTTTTGAGTTATGTGGATATTTATTTTGTTTTGTTAAAATCAAGATCTAAAATACCCATATATTTTCTTATGAATACGGTGCTTAAAATCTTATAAAGTTGATTTCCATAAATTTTTCATGATTTCTCTTTTATAAGTAATAACACATCCTTCGATTTGACAACAGATTCCGACAAACTTTGTTGTTTTGTTCAGGTATAATTTATTTACTATATATATAAAGCCATCTGCAATGAAAGGACGGAAGCCTTATGTCAAATGAATCTCTGAAAGTAAAATCATCTTTGTCTGTACTTCGTGATACAGCGGCTGCATTTTTTTGCGGTCTTATTTTTTCATGCGCACAGCTTGGGAGTATCGCCTCTCCTATTCCTGTGGCGGCAGCTTTTTGTACAGGAGCGTTAGGATCAGCAGCTGTCCTTATTGGAGCATTTATGACTTGTTTTATTTCAGGAACACTCATGCCTCAGCTTCCGCTAATAATATCTCTTATGCTTGCGGCAAGTACAAGGATAATTCTTCGTGAATATAATTCTCATGCATTTGTTTCTGTTGCATCTTCTATTTGCGTATTGGCGGCAGGTGCGGTTTGTTCATTTTCACAAAATAACGGTGCTAATGGAATATTGATATCCATAATGAGTGCAATTCTTACGGGTATAACTGCTTATTTTTTGCATACGGTTATTATAAGTCTTGGAAGCCATAATAAAATACGTATAAAATCATCCGTAAGCTGCGCTGCAGCAGTAGTTTATTTTGTGCTTATATCGGCACTTTGTTCGTTTGAATTTTCACTTGTAAATTTGGGCTGCATCATAGGAGTTGCAGTCACGCTTATGGCAGCTCAGAGATCACGTTATTCAGGAGGCGTTATATGCGGAGCGCTTACAGCTTGCGGTGCTATGCTTTCCGCGCAGGATCTGGGAATGAGTCTTGCTTTTTTGCCTGTAACTGGATTGCTTGCTGGGTATATGTCAGAGAGCGGAGGTATTATTACAGCAGGTGTTTTTTTTCTGTTTAACGCTTTAGCACAGCTTACTGTCCAGAGCAGTACTGCTACTTATTCATCCATAGGAAATCTCATGCTTGGCTGTACTGTTTATCTTCTTATGCACACGATCTGTCTTGATAAATGGCTTGTAACTGAGGAGAGTGCATCTCAGAGAATGATAGACAACATGTCTGTTAGAATAAATTTTATTGCGCAGTCAATAGGAAGCGTGCGTATGGATACAGAAAGAATAGCAGAGCTTTTGGCACATTCTTCTTATGAAACTTTGCATTCGAAATCTGGTGTGCCTGTATGCGCCGTCTGCGGCAGTCGTGATAAATGTGCTTTTGGCAAAACCTCTGACAGCGGAGATGCGGCAGTGAATTGCAGTGAATTTGAGTATGACAGAAAACGTTTGAAGATTCAGAGGGAAAAAACAGCCCGTAAAACAGAAAGCCGACATATACTTTTTCAGCAGCTTATTGCGTCAGAGGAGATCCTTGCATCATTCGGGGAAAGTATGGCGGTAAGATACAGTGACGAGCTTACTGATGCGATAGAGCGCCGTCTGGAAAGACATGGATATTATTGTGATTCCGTTGTTGTATACTATAATGATAAAGAAAGGCTTATGATAGAGCTTTATAGTGCGGACAAGGAGTTTGAGAATGAAATGCCATCGATATGCCGTATAATTTCAGTAATGCTAAGAATGGAGCTTCAAGAGCTTGAAAAGGTCAGGACTAAAGAGACGGTACGTTTTTGTATTTGCCAAGCAGCTCCGTTTTATCTGAGATCTCAAAGTTCAGGCAGATGTGCCGAAAACGGAATTGTTTCCGGAGATACATCAATGATATTTTATGATGGAACAGGTGCAGCGTGCGGAGTTTTGTCCGATGGTATGGGAACAGGTAAATCTGCTGCTGTTGAGTCAAAAATGACAGCGGAGATGTTTCGAAAGCTGATAAGCAGTGGTGCGCCTAGAGGTGCGGCAGTGCGTATTATAAACGGGCTTATGCTTACGAAATCTGAACAGGAGAGCTTCGCTACACTTGACGCTGCATATTTTGATCTTGATAGCTGTGAGGTAACGCTAATGAAGGCAGGAGCAGCTTCAACTATTATAAGACAAGGCGAACGAGTAATACGTGTATGTGCGCCGACTTTTCCGATCGGAGCTGCTGCATCGCCGGATATATTTACAAAAAGTATATCTTTATCGACAGGGGATATCGTAGTTATGATGTCAGATGGTGTACCTGAGAGTCAGTATTCATTTATAAAAGAGCTTTTGCTTGTATCTGATGATCTGAAATATATATCAGAAGAGATATGCAAAAAGGCTCAGATATTCAGCGGGGGCAGATGCCGTGATGATGTTTCTGTTACAGTAATAGAGATCTGCAGCAGATCAGAGCGATGAATTTAAAAAGTGAATTATATAGCAGCTTGTGCAAAATGCATAAAACGATAAGCTAATAACTGTTCGAATATATGAAAATTTAGGGCGGATGCAAAAAACGCTTGAAAATAGTATGCTTTTGTGTTAAAATATTTTATGTAAGAGTAGAAGTATTATTTGTATCGTCATTGAATACTTTTGCACATAGGGCGCAGCCCTTAAATTAAGATAAAGGGAGGGAAAGCTATGCCTTTAATACACACTAATAAAGATAATGATTTTCCGCTTTACCTGTTTCATCAAGGTAAAAATTATGAGGCTGGCAAATTCTTTGGAGCTCACAGAGTAAAAAATAGTGATCTCTGGCGATTCAGAGTATGGGCGCCGAGAGCAAAAAGTGTTTCAGTGATCGGTGATTTCAATGGATGGGAACGAAACGAAAATCCGATGGAAAAAATCTCTGAAACAGTTTGGGAAATTACTATAGACGGTCTTAAACAGTATGATGTATATAAATACAGCATTGAAACAGAAGACGGACGTATACTCGATAAGGCTGATCCTTATGCGCAGCATTTTGAGCGCAGACCAGGCACAGCTTCAAAGATCTATGAAAGCAGCTATAAGTGGAATGATGCTGATTGGATGAAAGCAAGAGCTGAACGTTCTCCGTACAGCAGTCCGATGAATGTTTATGAAGCTCATCTTGGTTCATGGAAGCACAATGCAAATGATGAGTTTCCAAGCTATATAGGTTTTGCAGAAAATATTATACCATATTTAAAGAAGATGTCTTATACTCACATTGAGCTTATGCCCCTTACGGAGTATCCTTATGACGGCTCATGGGGATATCAGGTAACTGGTTATTATGCACCGACATCACGTCACGGTACGCCGGATGATTTTCGCAAGATGATAGATATGTTCCATAAAGCTGGAATAGGTGTTATTCTCGACTGGGTTCCGGCTCATTTTCCTAAAGATGCTTCTGGACTTTGTGAATTTGATGGTTTATATTGTTATGAGTATACTGATCCTCTTAAAATGGAGCATAAGGCATGGGGGACAAGAGTTTTTGATTATGGTAAGGGTGAGGTTTGCTCATTCCTTATTTCAAGTGCTTGTAGTTGGCTTGGAGACTATCACATTGACGGTATTCGTGTTGATGCAGTAGCTTCCATGCTTTATCTTGATTATGATCGACCCGATGGACAATGGAGAGCTAATCAGTATGGCGGACATGAAAATATAGAAGCAGTAGAATTTTTACGTCATTTGAATGAAGCTGCATTTGAACGCTATCCTGGTGTGCTTATGGTAGCTGAGGAATCTACAGCATGGCCTCTTGTTACTAAGCCTACAGATATAGGCGGACTTGGTTTTAACTTTAAATGGAATATGGGCTGGATGAACGATATGCTTCAGTATGTTTCACTTGATCCTATTTATCGTTCATTTAATCATGATAAGCTGACATTTTCTTTCTTTTATTGTTTTTCAGAGAACTATATACTTCCTATTTCACATGATGAGATAGTTTATGGAAAATGTTCTATGCTTAGAAAGATGTCATCACCTCTTATGGAAGAAAAATTTGCTACTTATCGTGCATTTCTTGCATATATGATGGCACATCCCGGAAAGAAACTGCTTTTTATGGGACAGGAATTTGCTCAAAGCAATGAGTGGAATTACGAGTCGCAGCTTGATTGGGACTTGCTAAATGAGCCCGATCATCAGCGTATGGCTAAGTTTACAGAGTCACTTAATAAATTTTATATTGAAAATTCGCCTTTGTGGCAGATCGATTTCTCATGGGAAGGATTTAGCTGGATAGCTCATGACGATTACCTTCAGAATGTTATAGCATTCAGAAGAATAGATGAAGAAGGCAATGAGATCGTTGTAGTTTGCAATTTCTGTCCTGTACAGAGAAATGATTATAAAATTGGCGTACCGTTTGAAGGCAAGTATATTCTTGTAATGAACAGTGATGCAGAAGAATTTGGAGGAAGCGGCATTTCTGAAAAAGAATTTGAAACATTGCCGGAAGAAATGCATGGTATGGAGCAGTGTATTTCTTTAACATTAGCTCCTCTATCTGTTATTTATCTTAAATATCAGCCTATGCCTAAAAAACGTGCGGCATCCACTAAAAAGAATACTTCGGTTTCAAGCAAAACAAAGACAGCAGGCTCAAAAAATAAAAAGCAATAATAGCTTTTGACTTTAAAACTATTTATCAGTAAATCATAATAAATATATATAAACAATATATCATTGTTAGGAGGAATATTATGAAAATCAAAAAGAAGTGTGTTGCAATGCTTCTGGCTGGAGGTCAGGGCAGCAGACTTTACGCATTGACTCAAAAGGTGGCAAAGCCTGCGATTCCTTATGGCGGTAAAAATCGTTTTATTGATTTTCCACTGTCCAATTGTATAAACTCAGGTATTGATACTGTAGGTGTATTGACCCAGTATCAGCCGCTGGTGTTGAATGATTATATAGGCAACGGTCAGCCGTGGGATCTTGATAAGATGCATGGCGGTGTACATGTTTTGCCGCCTTATCAGACATCTCGCGGTGCTTCATGGTATGAAGGTACTGCAAATGCTATTTATCAGAATATGGCTTTTATTGAACGCTATGATCCGGAATATGTTATTGTTTTAGGCGGCGACCATATTTATAAGATGGATTACTCCAAGATGATAGATTTTCATGTGGCAAATAAAGCTGACAGCACTATTGCAGTTATTGATGTTCCTCGTTCTGAAGCATCAAGATTTGGTATCATGATATGTGATGATGAGCGCAGAGTAACCGATTTTAAGGAAAAGCCAAAGGAACCGGTATCTACGCTTGCATCCATGGGTATTTATGTATTCACATGGGAAAAGCTTAGAAAGTATCTTATTGAAAATGAAAATGCAAATACAGGATCAAAGGATTTCGGTAAGGATATTATTCCGGCAATGCTTAAGAATGACGAGAGACTTTTCGCTTATGAATTTGAGGGCTACTGGAGAGATGTTGGTACTCTGGACAGCCTTTGGGAAGCTAACATGGATCTGCTAAGTCCAAGTGTTCCGCTTGATCTTTATGATCCATCATGGAAAATATACTCACGTCATGAAAATATGCCGCCTCAGTATATAGGCTCTAATGCTCATGTTGAAAATTCAATGATAACTGAAGGCAGCGTTGTAGATGGTGCTGTTGATTTCTCTGTTATATCCGCAGGCGTTACTATTGAAGAGGGCGCAACCGTTAAGTACAGCATTATCATGCCGGGTACTGTTATTAAGTCAGGTGCAGTTGTTGAATACGCAATTATCGGCGAGGACAGCGTTATAGAATCGGGGGCTAAGATAGGTATGAGCCCTGAATGTGTTGAAAACAGAGATGACTGGGGAATCGCCGTTGTAGGTCATAATATTACAGTTTCCGGTAATAAGCCGGTACTTCCAAAGGAAATTATTTCTGAGAATATATAAGGCGGTGAAGAAACATGGGTATGAATAATAATGTTTTAGGTTTGATTTTCGCAAGTGTCAATGATTCAACAGTTATTGATCTTACAAAGCAGCGCACGATGGGTTCTATTCCATTCGGCGGACGATATCGTCTCATTGATTTTCCGCTGTCTAATATGGTAAACTCCGGCATTCAGGAGGTTGGCGTAATTACTAAGTCCAATTACGGCTCTCTTATGGATCATCTTGGTTCCGGCAGAGAATGGGATCTGGCAAGAAAGAAGGGCGGATTGCATCTTCTTCCGCCGTTCAGTCATGTAGGCGGAGGCGTTTATCAGGGCAGACTTGAGGCACTGAACAATGTATGGAATTTCATTGATTATGCAAAATCCAAATATGTTGTAATGTCAAACTGTGATGTAGTTGCAAATGTTGATTTCAGTGCAGCAATTGCTCAGCATGAGAATTCGGACGCTGATATTACTATCGTATATGCAAAGGGTCCATATCGTATGGAAAAAAATATTAGTACAAACATTCTTACCATTGACGATGATAATAATGTTACAGAGGTTCTTGTAAATCCTGATATGGCTGGTGAATGCAATATTTGTCTTGATATGTTTGTTATGAGAACAGACTTTCTCAAGAAGATCGTTCGTGAAGCAGCGAGCAAGAATCAGCACAGTCTTATTCGTGATGTTCTTCAGGGACGCAAAGATGAGTTTGTATTCAAAGCTTATGAGCATAATGGAAGCTTTTTCAAGATTGATAGTCTTGAATCTTATTTTAAGACTAATCTTATGCTTCAGAAATCTGAGATCAGAAATGACCTTTTTGATTCTGAATCTCCTATTTATACAAAAACAGGCGATAATGCACCTGTTAAGTATGGTCTGGAAACAACTGTCAAGAATTCTACTATTGCAGATGGCTGTATGATTGATGGCACAATAGAAAATTGTGTGATTTTCAGAGGCGTAAAAGTTGGTAAGGGTTCAGTTGTTAAAAATTGTGTCATTATGCAGGGTACTGTTATTGGTGAAAATTGCAATCTTGAATATGTTGTTACTGATAAGCAAGTGGAAATATCAGATGATAGAGTATTGACAGGATCTCTTGAATATCCACTGTATCTTGGCAAGAAAGCTAAAATTTAAAAAAACATAAACTTTTCTGCGTTATAAATCAGCACCGTGTGTTTTCATACGGTGCTGAAATAGATAAAGGAAGGAACTACTAAATGAATATATTATTTGCAGCAAGTGAAGCACTGCCATTTGCAGCATCAGGCGGACTTGCGGATGTACTGGGTTCATTGCCAGCAGCGTTAAGCAGTTCGGAATGTGATTGTCGTGTAGTTATACCACTGTACAGAAGTGTAAAGCCTGAGCTTCGCAATAAAATGACTTATATCGGAGATGTCACTGTTGACGTTGCATGGCGTAAACAATATTGCGGAGTATATACAATTAAACATGGCAATGTGATTTATTATTTGATTGATAATCCGTATTACTTTATGCGTGACGGTATGTATGGCTTTTATGATGATTGTGAGAGATTTGTATTTTTCAGCCGTGCAGTTCTGGAAATATTGCCTATGATCGACTGGAAGCCTGATATTATTCACTGTAATGATTGGCAGGCAGCTATGATACCAGTATACTATGAAACAATGTATAAATATCATAGAGAATATGAAAATATCAAGACTGTTTATACGATTCACAATATTCAGTATCAGGGAGTATACGGCAGGGAAGTTGTAACTGAACTTATGGGATTGCCTGGTTATCATACAAATCTTCTTGAATTTGATGGCTGCGTTAATCTGATGAAGGGTGCTATTGAAACTGCAAGCATTATAACAACTGTTAGTCCGACTTATGCAGGAGAGATACTGGATCCGTGGTATTCCTATGGAATGGACAGAGCGTTGGTACGCAGACAGGATGGGATAAAGGGTATTCTGAATGGTATAGATACAGAGCTTTATAATCCCAAGACTGATGCCTGTATTTCCAAAAATTATTCTTCTATTAGCATATCAGGAAAAAAGAAATGCCGTGAAGCACTTCTGAAAGAAATGGGATTGCCTATTGATGATGCACCTGTTATAGGAATAGTGACTCGTCTTGTAGCACATAAGGGAATTCAGCTTATACAGAGGGTATTCCATGAAATGCTTGATATGGGATGTAAATTTGTTATTCTTGGAAGCGGTGAAAAGCTTTATGAGGATTTCTTTACAGAGATGCAGGAGCAGCATCCGAATCAGGTAAGAACCAATATAGGGTTTATACCAGAGCTTTCAAGAAAGATATATTCTGGAGCAGATTTTTTCCTTATGCCTTCTCAGAATGAGCCATGCGGACTTGCGCAGATGGTAGCTATGCGTTATGGGACAATACCTATAGTTCGTGAAACAGGAGGCCTTAAAGATTCTGTCAATGATGCAGGCGGTGAAAACGGAAATGGCTTTACCTTTAAGACCTTTGACGCACTTGATATGCTTGATGCTGTTAAACGTGGCATAGAATTTTTTGAGAATAAGCGTAAGTGGAATGGGCTTGTGAAGAGAGCTATGAACTGCGACTTTAGTTGGGCAAAATCTGCTGAGACTTATAAAAAAATGTACTGTGAGCTTGTGAGCGGACAGATTAAATAATAAAGAAGGCTTCTGAATATTATTCAGAAGCCTTTTATCATTATTTCGTCAGTTTATGATTTTGTTAAGTTTGCTTACTAATCATATGTTTTATATTTATATCTCCGGTTGAACCGTTCATTATGACTATATCTCCGTTGTTAATAATTGAATCGGCATGTTCAGCTCCGACTATTACCGGAAATTCAAAATTTATATTAGTTGGATCCATATGTATTATATCGGGTTTTTCAATAACAATAAGTCCGCCAATATTAGCCTCTTTATTAAAATTATCAAGATTGTTTAAAATATATATTTTATTATTGGAGCAATTTTTAGGCAATATATTATTTTTACATAAGACCGCAGTATATTCAGCATTTTTACAGTTGAGAGAGCAGCCGCGAATATGACTTTCTTCTGTTACAGTAGATATAAAATTAATTTCTCTAATAGGTACATTAGATTCTGATAGTGAAAGCTCCATTTTTGAAAATCCAGGCATAGCTCTATATAATTCAAATTCATTATTGCGTAATATCATCTGTATTTTTTCAGAATAGATCTTAGTTAAAACTTCATGCTCAGATTTATAATTGAATTTAGAAAGGTTAACAG
>CAMWPG010000047.1 GCA_947176075.1 uncultured Ruminococcus sp.
TGATAGGAGTGTGTGGCAGTGATACAAAATAAGAGAATCGGTATAATAATGAATCGTGCATATCGTGAGATTAATCAACAGATAATTTCCGGTATCCTGGATCAGGCTTATTCACTTGGATTCAGTGCATCCTTTTTTTCTACTGAAGAACAAAATCAGGATGAAAACGGAACATTAGGTGAAAATAGTATATTCTCAGCTATAAATTTTGATTTATTCGATGGCTTTTTATTTGCTCCATTTACATTTATAAATAATGATACTATTAAACATATAATAGATCTGCTTTCAAACAAATGTACAAAGCCTGTTATATGCATTGGAATGGATATAAGTGAATTTGAATGTATATGGCAAGATGATCATATTGAAATGTTTAAAGTAGTACGTCATATGATAGAAGTGCATAAATGTAAAAAAATAATCTGCCTTACAGGTCCTGAGGGAGCACCTGTTTCTATGCAGCGTGAATATGGATATCGTGACGCTATGGAATATTCAGGTCTTGAGATTGCGGATGATGATATTATATATGGTGACTTTTGGAAAAATTCTTCTAAAAAACTTGCTGATGAATTTGCATCTGGTAAAAGATCTTTAGTTGATGCTGTAGTTTGTGCAAATGACTGTATGGCGATAAGTTTATGTGAATATCTTGAAGAATACAATATAAAGATTCCTGATGATATACTAATAACAGGGTACGATGGTTCTCTTGAAGCACAATTCCATAATCCGGGAATATGTACATATAGACCATCGTATAAAATGCTTGGTTGTAAAGCAATGGTGAGATTATATAGCTTAATGAGCGATGGTAATGAGTGCAAAATATTCAATATTGAGACTGGATCAATGATTACGAATACAAGCTGCGGATGCAGAGCTCATACCCCTGTTTTAAGTACGCATATGACTGCAGCAAATGAGCTTATAGAGCAGCGATTTTTAGATAATAATATGTCTAATATACTTCTAAATACCAATAATTTAAATGAATTCACCGAAACAGCGAGTCATTGGTTCTTTCTATGTATGAATGAAGCCTATTATGAAAATGAAAATTTTGATGTTTGCCTTTACAGTGATTGGGATGTAGTAAACTCTGACGGTCTTACACGTGAAGAACATGGAGAGCAACTATCTGAAAAAATGTTTTCTTTGTTTGGTTCTAAATCATTTGAATTGTTTCCGTCAAAACAAATGTTTCCATTGGAACATTTAAAAAAAGAAGAGCCGTCAGTATCATTTTTTATCCCGGTTCACTATGGAAAACATATTTTTGGTTATGCTATACTTACATTTTATAATATTGCCGACAGCTTTACAATGTCTTATCCTCGCTTTTGTAAAGATCTTGGAAATAGCCTTGAATGTTTGTGTATACGTAATCGACTCAAAAGCATTACATACAGAGCGTTTCTTTCTGAAACACGTGATGCATTGACAGGAACTTATCGTTCTTCAACACGTTCACAATTTTGGGATCAAATAACAGAACGTGTAAAATTATATGACGAAATTCTCAATTTATGCCTTTGTTCAATATCAGGTTTGCAGCAGATAAATGAAGCATATGGCCAGGTAGAAGGCGATAAGATCATTATGCAGATAGCTGCAATAATTATGGGTTGCTGTGACAATGGTGAAATATGCATTCGTTCAGCCGGAAACGAATTCTTGCTTATAGGATCTACAAGCAAGCCTGTGCCAAAGAGTGAATCGATTGAAAATAATATTTTATCTAAAATTGAGCGTTATAATCAAACTTCTGGTAAGCCATATCAAGTTCTGGTATATTCAGTATCTGAATCCTTATCAGCACAAATGCTGCCTAATCACGACACTATTTATAAAAAAATGAAAGAAACTCTTCAAAAGAAAAAAGGCAGCGGCTATCTGCGCACTGAACATATGTATTATGCGGATTTCGCTAAACTGCGTCATGATATATATTTAAATCCAGAGGAAAATTGGTCTGTAAATACGTGCTGTGAACGACTTGGGATGAGTATGTCACATTTTCAGCGTTTATATAAATCGATTTTCAATACAAGCTGTATGCGTGATATTCAAAGCAGCAAGCTCCGACATTCAAAGGAACTTCTTCTCCATACAAGTGAAACATTACAAAATATTGCCGGAAAGTGTGGATATGATTATTCGCATTTTATGAGACTATTCAAAAAAGAGGTCGGCATGACACCGACAGAGTATAGAAATGGATTTCAGCCTATTGATATTGAAGAAATGTAAAAAAAGCTTCCGAAAGCATTTTTATTTCGGAAGCTTTTTGCTGTAGATATGAATTTTTTTATATTATATGATACCAATATTTCATTATTATACGAATAAATGTGTTTTGCCTTTCTGCAAATTCAGCGGAAATCAAATTTACATATTTTATAAAAGCATTTATATCGTCTCTTGACGGTGATTTTCCACCCATATCAGCTGCAAGAGCTGATTTTATTATAGGAGATATTCCAGAAGCATCAAATCCGAGATCATCCATATCTTTTTCAGCTTTTTCAGCAAAATCAAGAAGCTGGTCATTATCCGGAACAACAGAATTAAATCTAAGCAGTAACATAAGGAATTTATAAATATTTATGATACCTGAAATGGTATCGAGATCATTAAAGGCATTTTTCCGCTTATTCAGAGCATAATTTCGTGCAAGAATAAATGCATATATTACAGCAGCTACTAATGATGCTAATATCAAAATATAAAGCATAATTTTTAGAAATATATTACCAGAAGTATCTTTTAATGCATTTTTGTTTTTATTAGAAATATCAGTTTTGGTTACTTCGTAGGAATTATCATCGCTGATGGTGGTCATTTCAGAAGCAGTAGTTACTACAGATGTTTCAGTTGGAGCTTCTGTGAAAATTTCTGTAGTCTCTTCAATATATTCTTCCATATTTTCAAACGGCTGCGATACTGCACTTAAATCATAATAACCGGGAGTAAATTCATAAGGAACCCATCCGTATCCATCAATATAATATTCGCACCATGCATGTGAGGCTGAATCAGGAACATTTACAGTAATAAAACCATCTTCATTTTCAGTACAGTCCTCTGTCAGATCGGCAGATACAACATATCCCTCGCAGTACCTTGATGGAATTCCAAAATATCTTGCAATAACAGTACCAGCTGTAGCAAAATGCATACAATATCCCTTATTATTTTCAAGTAAAAAATAATTTATAAAGTCTCTCGTAGAAGGTGTTTCTCCCGGTGAAAGCGTATATTTGCTTGTATTATCAAGATAATGCCTAATTGCTCCAAGAATCTCAAGCTTATTGTCACTTTGTGCAGCCTCATAAAGATCATAAGGAAGAGATTCGTAGACTTCTTCAAGAGCTTCTGAATGAACAGAAGATGCATAGTTATTATATACAAATTGTCTATAGGCATAGTTTTCGGAAAGTATCGCCTGTAATGACTGAGTTTTATATTCTGCATCATCAAGATACGGAGCCTGCAATGAAAATAAGGATATTGATTCCTGAGAAGTATTTACATTGAGAAGTTTGAAAAATGTATTTGTTGTACTGTCGCTGAAATTAAAGCCTGATGTTGGAAGATAGTATTGATTCAATGCCATAGCAGCAACTTCATAAAAATTCTGCCTTAACGATATAGAATAGCTGTATTCATAATTATCCCTCACAGAACATCCGGTATCATATAAATAGGAACAATTTTGGCTATAAGCGGCATATGGAAGCAGCACAGCTTCAGTTTTACGAAGAGGTTTTATCTTAATGATAGCATTTACAGGATCATTGTATATAGCTTGGTTATTCATAAATGGCAATATCTGAGGTGTGCATTCAAATTTAGTAAATAATTCAATTAATTGATTATTTCCCTCTTGTTTATCTAAAGGAATGGTCTTCCATTTATTGTCTTCATAAATAGAACCAGTGAAGCTTTTCAGATATATACTTTCCTTTAAAGGCTCACTGAGCATCACCTGAATATTATCTTCTTCACGATATTCAAGCCTGCTTTTAGTACCAAGTTCACGTTTATCAGGATCATCAATAAGTCCAAGAGATATACCGATATCAGTTATATTTTCTGCAATATCTTCCCATTTCAAATTTTCAATATTTTCACGCAATTCACTGCGTCTGCTTTGGATATCATTATCAGTTGTCAATTTAAATATATTACACAACATTACAGCAATAACAGCTGATACAATAGCAATCGCAAACATTGCAATTCCACAGTTTGCACTATTTGCATTATTTGATTTTATTTTCTTATTTTGATGTGATGCCATATCAAGAGATAAGACACAAAACCATGATGCAACAAGAATCAATATTGCAGGCAGATTCATTTTAAGTCCTTCATATAAACCAAATTCAATTGGTATAAATGTAATCGCAAAATAAATAATAAAGGATTCTTTGCGTATAAGAGTACGTGAAATTACACTGCAAATAACTATTGAAGCACAGCACAAAAACCATGATATATTAGTATCAATTGACAGAATATTTTCCATCTTGAAAAACTGAGTATCGGTATTGTGTACAGCGCAGTAATAAAAGTTATAAATAAACTTAAATCCCACAATAACACTATCAAATTTAAGCGCCATAAGTATAAAACCTATCAGCAATGGAATATATCCAGTAAAATGAAGCCTTGTTCGCATAAGACTAAGAATACTTGTACTCAAAATTGATAATAAAGTAACAAACCAAAATAAAGATATATTATATTCAAGCCGTATCATGGAAAAACATACAGAAAACATACATATGCAACCGATCAAAGCGACGAGTATAAGAAATACAGGCTTTACTGATACAGCTTTATGCTTTGTAGAAATAGTAATGGATTGATCTATTTGAAACTTACTCATTCACGGTTCACCTCCATTGATGAGAGTATTTCAAGATCTTTTGATATATTGCTTTCTCTTATGAATATAATTTTTTCATTCTGTATGTTCTGCTTTGAATAGTCTGATGATGTAAGAATATAAATATGATTTTGAGAAAATATAGTGTGAATCATATCAATATCATGTGTATTAAATCGCGGAGTACAGTAATATATTGCATTAGTTGCATAAAGAGTATGCATATCAGATATATGGCTGAGCAAATCGTAAGGCTGAATCGGAGGATGCGATAATAGCATTGTAAAGCAGTTATTCAAATCTGTCATAGAATGAATTTCATTCCAAACAAGTTTTCCTGATGTTGAGGACATCCAGTATATATTAAAAGGTATCTCCTGCTTTATAAACGCCATAGAAATCGTATAGGCAGCTTCCAGGGCAGTATCCATTAAATCAACATACTCTCCCTCTTGGGAAAAATAGTCAATAATAATAGCAGCCCTTTGCTTTATAGGAAAACTGTATTCCTTTACCCATATCGTATCAGTTCGGCTGCTCAATTTCCAATGTATCCTTTTTTGCATATCTCCAACACGATATTCACGAATACGATAAATCTCAGACGGATCATCGCCTTCTCGAAGCTTAGAATAAACATTGCTCTCTTCGTCAGTGATACTGCATGGAACATTTATCTTATATGGAAGTTCTTCACCAGACGGCAGTGTTAAAATTTCAGTGGGAGATGATTTGGGTATTTTTCTGCTGAAAAGTCTTATATAATCATAAATTACCAAATCCTTTAGCTTGACCTCAGTTAAGCCACAATGTGCAGCAGTCACCATAAGATCTATTATAGTTACGTTTCTTGCAGGAACAGAAAAATTGATGACTATCGGTATTCGTTCATTATCTGCAATGCTCATACAAGTGATAAATGCCATAGCCTTACTGACCGGCAGAATTCCCTTATTTTTCACAACAAGCTGCAATGATTGAGGTTTATTGCGGTGATAATATGTGACAGGCGTTTTCACTGATACTATCAGATTGTACTTTATATATAGTAAACTTATCCTAAGAAAAACAGGTATAATTATAAGAATGCATAAAAGCAAAACGGAAAATTCACCCAAATATAAGACGGAAAATAAAGCCGAAATAATAAGGATAATAAAATATGCGATTTTCATCCAGATAGTGTGTATCATAGCTTTCCACCGTCAGGACGAGGTACAGGTACCGTCTTTAATATATCCTGTATCACTTGTATAGCTGTGCCAGAACTTTTGCTCTGTTCACGCATAACAATTCTATGAACAAACACATCTTGACAAATTGCAGCAATATCGTCTGCCAAAACATAGTCTCGTCCTCTCATGAAAGCCATTCCACGAGCAGCGTCTGTTAAAGCCAGAGTTCCACGTGGACTTATACCAAGAAGTATTGCAGGATGATGTCTTGTTACATCTACAAGACTCGCAATATAATGATATATCTTAGGACTTATTGTCACCCGAGATACAGCACTGCGCATATCTATAAGTGTTTTTGCATCAACTATAGGCTGTATATTGTCTAATGGGTTTCCATTTTCTCTTGAACGCAGAATCTCTATTTCATGCTTCATATCAGGATAACCCATTTCAAGATGAAACATAAAACGATCCATTTGAGATTCAGGCAACATCTGTGTACCGATAGAACCAATAGGGTTTTGCGTCGCAATCACAGTATGAGGCTCAGGCAGCTTATATGTTGTACCATCAACAGTAACACTTCCCTCTTCCATTACTTCAAGCAAAGCAGACTGAGTTTTACTTGATGTGCGATTTATTTCATCAGCAAGGAAAAGCTGGCAAAAAAGAGAACCTGGCTGAAATGTAAACTGCTCTGTTTTTTTGTTATATATTGAAAATCCAGTCAGATCTGACGGTAAAACATCTGGTGTAAACTGCATACGTTTACATTCAAGCTGCATTACCTTAGAGAAAGCAAGTGCAAGTGTTGTTTTACCTACGCCCGGCTTGTCCTCTATCAGAATATGACCCTTAGCAAGGATTGCCAGAAGGACTTTGGCTATCATAATATCCTTTCCAATTACTGCTTTTTTTACTTCGGCTATAATATGGTTGATATATTTGCCATATTCAGCTGTGTATGAATATTGCATACATTCTCCTTTCAGTATAAAAATACATTATATCTTTTCTAATATTATATCATCTTTTTTATTTTATTGCAATATATATCCATGTTATTTTAATGAGTTAATTTTTTTATGATTATCAAAATACTTATTTTATAATAGTGAAAATAAAGTTTGTTCATAATTCGTTTGCTCATTGAAATACTGTGGATTTCTTAAATTTTGCACTTGACATTTTATGAATAGCATGCTATAATAAATTAGAACGTATTAGCATAATATGTAAATACGCTCTAAAATTTAATATACTTCACCTGCACCTCCATTACCATATCAACTGGTATGGAGGTTCGGTTATATATAAGAACGGCTATATTGGAAAAAATCCAGTATAGCCGTTTTTATAAATTCATTTCATAATCAAAACAAACTGTAACTACAAACCGATAAGCGTGTTCACATTCTTCTGATATTCATGGTTCTCCTCTTTTGGTACTTTTTTCAGTTTCATTCAGGAACAAGTCCTGCGGCATACTTTGAATAATATGTAAGAATCAATGAAGCATCATTGATATTAATAATACCATCATTATTAGCATCACAGGCAGTCAATATTTTTTCTGAAATATGTTCATGTGTAATACCGGCTGCATTTTTTGCGTAAATTTTCAATAACTCCGCAGCATCGTCAATATTTATCTTTCCATTTCCAGTTACATCGCCTTTTGAATATGGAACTATAAGATTTTTACTTTGAACATTTACAAATGTATCATTATCTATTTGTATTGTATATGTACCATCGCTGTTTTTTATCGTATCAGGATCACATCCAAAAATTGCAGGATTATTAGAAATGATAGAATCCTCATATCCAATAAGATACGTTTTGTTTGCGAGATCAAGATAGTACCATTCTTCATTATCAGTACCTGTATTAAGTCCTACAATGTTCCATTCATGATCTACACCATGACCGCTCATTGAAATAAGCGTATCTGATATACCATTTTCATGCAATTTTTTTACAAAACTATTCACAAATGACGCATAGGATGAACAAACGCCTTTTTCAAATGCAAGTACTCCGACAGGAAAATGAGTTATTCCTGAACTTAGACTCCATAGTGTATTATTTTCATCATAAAGTGTTCCATATGGATCTTCACGATATATATATTGGTATGTAATATTTTTATTAGCGTAGTCCCATATAGTAGTTATTAATTCTATATCAGTCATATCAGAAGTACAGTTATATTGCTTTATAATTTGATCACAATAATCATATGTCATATTTTCTATAAAAGCTGTACTTCGCAAAACATCGGCAAGATACATTATTGTATTATCGCTTTCAAAACCAAAACCCTGCACGATATTATCATTCTCATCTGTAAGTGTAACATTCTTACAAAGCTTTGCAGCCTCTTGTATATCTTCTAATGTGATATCATTATCTGAACCAATAAATCGAACATGTTCAAGTTTAGTATTATTTATGAATGCACTGGTATCATATGTCACACCATTTTTTGGAACATACAACACTTTGGTTTTATTTGCAGGAAACGCATTAGCAGCTATATATGTAACATTGTCAGGAATTGTTACTTCTTCCTCAAAAGAATTGCACTTTAATAATACATTTCCAAGCGTAATCATTCCACTTTGATCTATCCATTTTGTACCATCTAATGCATAAGCTCTAACAATCTTCACACTTTCGTCATTTGTTACCGATACAAGATTGCGACATCCTAAAAAAGCTGAAACACCTACATAAGTAACACCACTTAAATCTACGCTTTTTATATATTTTGCATTGTAAAATGCATCATCTGCAATCCTTATATCTTTACCGTCAAATTTTACATTCTCTATTGGAAATAGATTCCAAGTATATTTTCCTTTTTCGCATTTTGTCATCTCTCCACTGCCGGAAATCGTAAGATTAAAACCATCAAGCTTCCATGTAAGATTTTCACCGCAGCTGCCTTCAGTTCCATAGGCATATCGTGGAACGGTATATACTGCCTTTGTCTTATCTTTATTATACAGCGTTCCGTTTTCATAGCAAAAATATGGATTTGATTCGTCCACCTCTATATCTTCAAGCTGCCAGCAAACCCTATCTACATCCGCTACTCCCGAATCGATGAATCTTCTCAAATTTTTCCCGATCTTGATACTTCTGTAACCATTACATGCATCTGAATACATTATAGTAACAAATGGAGGAACCTCAAAGGTTTGCATTCCTGTTTCGTCTATAAAAGAATTTTGATTAAGTATTACATCAAGCTCTTCTGAACCATTTATATTTACAGAATAATATAAATCATCAAAAATAAAAGTATAGTAAATGATTTTTACGTCTTTTGGTATTATCAATTCTTTAAAATTCGTACAATTACTGATAATCCGAGAGCAGATATTAGGATTACAATTTAGAGTTAACTTTTCTAGATTGATACAATCCTCAAATATTCTGCCGCCCCATCCTATATTTCTAACACTTTCAGGTATAGTCATTTCCTTAAACCTTATACAACCAGCAAACGCTCTGCCGCCTATTGAATTAACACTATTAGGAATAATCAACTCTTCAAGACTGCTACAATTACTGAACGCTTTTTCGCCTATTGACGTAACACTGTCCGGCAATGTTATTTTAGTAAGATTATTACAGCCGCTGAATGCTCCTTCTTCTATTGATGTAATACCATCTGGCAATTTTATTTCAGTAAGATTGCTGCAATTTTCAAACGCTCTGCTTCCTATTGATACAACATTATCAGGAATAATCAATTTTTCAAGACTGCGGCAATCACTGAATGCCTCTTCTCCTATTGATGTAATACCGTCTGGAAGAATCAAATTTTTAAGTTTTACACAACCTTTAAATGTTCCATCTGCAATTGATGTTACTCCGTCAGGTATTTTTATTTCTTCAAGCGTATAACATTCATGAAAAGCATTCTCCTCAATTGTTGTAACAGTTTCAGGAATTAGTATACTTCTGCATGATTTAGATGAAAGCACACTAAATCCTATAACCTTTAAAGGATAGCCTTCAAATTCTGAGGGTATCTCTAATGTGTCAAAAACCCCGTGGCATTTTTTAAGCTTAGCATATCCATCAATAATTTCATATTCAAATTTAGGAACACCATACTTTCCGTAACTCATAAAATTCAAATTATTTTCCTTTGCAAAAACTTCAGTCGTTGTGTCTTCAAGTGCAAATATATATTTCATCCCCAAATTTTCTGATAAATTAAATGCTCTCTCTTCATAAACGCAGTCCAAATTATAGGTATCTATAGAAATATGAACTATATCGCCGTAAAATGCTTCTGATTCTATACGCTTTAAAGTTGTAGGCATTTTCAAAAAAACAACCCGACTTTCTGAAAAATGAGAAGGTATTTTTGTTATTCCCTCCGATAATATTATATTATAAATATTTAGCGTTTCCCACGGATATTGTTCGATACCAAGCTTTTCAAGAGATGGTATGTCACCCTCACCATATATCGTAAGAACATTATTCATCTCCTTCGACTCTGTAATTTTTTCATATGTCCATTGAAAATCGCCTATATATCCTTCTGTTTCAACTATAGTTTCAGTTTCTGCAAATGCATCTAAAGGCATTTGTGGAAGAAGCATTGAAAGCATAGAGAGGATGCATATTACTCCTTTGAAAAATTTGTGCTTAAACATATAGCATCACCTTTCTTATTGTTTGCTTAAAATGATTATCCTAATTTTATTATATCACTTTATTTGAACACTTTCAATAGTTGATTGCAAAAAAATCTCCCGGGAATAGACAAAATGCCATATTCCCGGGAGATATACTCATATTAACTTATTTCAGCCATCGCTTTACTTTTTCTTTTTGCGGCTAACTACGGCAGCTGCACCGAGTACTAATGCAGATGCACATATTGGAATTATAAACATTGACGAATCATTTGTCTTAGGTGAGTTCTTAACATTGGTGTAGCCACCTCCGCTAAAGCTGCTTCCCTTTCTTGTAGTAGTTGTTGTTGTTCTTGTTGTAGAAGTTGTCGTTGTTGTGCTGCCTGTAGTATTGGTTGTTGTAGTATCAGATGTACTTGTTGTTGTTTCGGTAGTAGTTGTAGTCGTTGTCGTAGTAGTTGTTGTGGTTGTTGTTTCTGTAGTTACAAGCGGTGCGAGTTCATCGTACATGGTTATATCCATACCGGATGTTGATACATATGCACCATCCTTAATTATATACAGAACAGAATCAATGATTATGAAATCAATAGCCTCTGCCTTTAGATAACCAGTAGGTACTACTGCTTCAACAAGAGTATAGACTACATTTTCAGACAAGTTATCAACTGTAAAGTAAGAACCGTCTGATGTCCACTCATAAATAGTAGTGCCGCCTTCACGAAGCTGGAGTACAGCGCCGTTTACAAATCCACCAGCAAAACCTTCTCTGCTAAGCTCGATCTTACTGAAAGATACGCTGTGCATTACTGGACGAGTTACCGTTGTAGTTTCAGAAGATTCCGTAGTTTCAGTATCAATTGTATCGGAAGTTTCAGTAAATGTTGTAGTAGTGGTCATTTCAGTAGTTTCAGTCGTTGCTACTATCAATTCGTCAAACATAACGATCGTATCTCCGGCTGCACTGAGCGAACCATCAGCATTCACAATATAAACATCGCCACCGATAACCTTAAAGTCAATGGACTCTGCATAGTAATAACCATTAGGAGGAGCAATTTCCTCAAGTCTGTATGTTACATTATCCTTCAGACCAGTAATTCTATGCTCTGTACCGTCTGACTGCCAAGAATCAACCTCCGTACCATCTGTAAGAGTTACCTTGAGATATGCTCCTATTACTTCGTTACCTGTAGGCTGATTTCCGAGTATCTCACGTTTAGCTATGTTGATACCGAATGTTACTTCTGTAGTTGTCGTCACTTCGGTAGTAGTTGTTGTAGATGTTGTTGAGTTGAGAACATTGCCTGAATCCGTTGTGCTGGTAGTTGTTTCCCAGCCCATTGTAGGTCTTGTTGTTCTGGATGTGGTAGTGGATTCTTCAGTGGTTTCTGTTGTTGTTACGGTAGTAGTTGTTGTCGTAGTTGTTGTCGTTGTAGTTGTTGTATTTTCTGTTGTGGTAGTAGTTGTTGTTGTGTTTGTCGGACCAGCTGTAGAAGCTGTTGTTACATTAGTTGTCGTTGTAGTCGTTGTATTTGTTGGTCCAGCTGTAGATGCTGTTGTATCAGTAGTTGTTGTTGAGGTTGATGTGGATGTAGATGTTGTTGTCGTTGTTGTTGAAGTTGATGTAGATGTTGTTGTTGTTGTTGAGGTTGATGTAGATGTTGTTGTCGTTGTTGTTGTTGAGGTTGATGT
>CAMWPG010000048.1 GCA_947176075.1 uncultured Ruminococcus sp.
CAATATACTTATGTGAAAGTTGGAGAAAATGCTCTTGAACAAAATGGTTTTATCCTTGCCGGATTTAGAAATATTGATGAGATGATCCGCAGAGAAAAGGAACAGAAGGAAGTTCTGGCGGAGGCGCTGGCTCAGGCTCAGTATGCCAATAATGCAAAGACTACCTTCCTTAACAATATGTCACATGATATTCGCACGCCTATGAATGCTATTATTGGCTTTACATCATTGGCAGTTACTCATATCGACAATAAATCGCAGGTGCAGGACTATCTGGGTAAAATCATGACCTCCAGCAACCATCTGTTAAGTTTGATTAATGATGTGCTGGATATGAGTCGAATTGAAAGCGGAAAGGTCAAAATCGAAGAAAAGGAAGTCAGTCTTCCGGATATCATGCACGATCTCAAAACTATCGTTCAGTCCGATGTAAAAGCAAAGCAGCTGGAATTTTACATAGATACTCTGGATGTGGTAAACGAAACTATCATCTGCGATAAGCTTCGTCTGAACCAGGTGCTTTTGAATATTCTAAGTAATGCTATGAAATACACAAAGCCCGGCGGTATGGTTAGTGTTCGTGTAATACAGACCTCAGAAGCACAAGAGGACTATGCTTCATATGAATTTAGGGTCAAGGATACCGGCATCGGTATGAGTCCAGAATTCCTCAAGCATGTTTTCGAGCCGTTTGAGAGAGAACAGACCGCTACTGTAAGCGGCATTCAGGGAACCGGTCTCGGTCTTGCCATTACCAAAAACATTGTAGACATGATGGGTGGTACTATCACAGTTGAAAGCGAAGAAAAAAAAGGATCGGAGTTTATTGTAACATTACGTTTCAGAATTGCTGACATTCCTGCGAAGTCCCAGCGGTTGGAGCAGCTGGCAGACCTTAGAGCACTGGTGGTAGATGATGATGTGAACACTTGTGTCAGCGTCAGCAAAATGCTCTCCAATATTGGGATGCACCCAGATTGGACTACTTTGGGAAAAGAGGCACTTATCCGTACGGAGTTTGCACTGGATCAAAATGAACCTTACAGTGCATATATTATTGACTGGCTGATGCCTGATATGAACGGAATTGAACTGGTTCGCCGTATTCGCAAGATAATCGGAGATATAGCACAAATTATCATACTCACCGCCTACGACTGGGCAGATATTGAAGAGGAAGCTAAGGAAGCCGGCGTTACGGCATTTTGCTCCAAGCCGGTCTTCTTCTCGGAATTGCGGGGAGTTTTAGCTGCTCCTTATATAGATAAAGAAAGTGCAGATAAAACCGACAAAGAAGAAATACGCTTCGATGGCAGAAAAATTCTTTTAGTGGAAGATAATGAGCTGAATCAGGAGATCGCTCAGGCTATTTTGGAAAATATGGGATTCATCATCGATACGGCTGATGACGGAACTGTAGCTGTGGAAATGATAAAGAAAATGCCTGCAGATACCTATGATCTGATTCTTATGGATATTCAGATGCCTATTATGAACGGCTATCAGGCTACAAGAGCCATTCGAGCGCTGGATGACATTGCCAAGGCAAAAATTCCTATTGTGGCAATGACTGCTAATGCTTTTGAAGAAGATCGGCAGGAGGCTATGGAAGCTGGGATGAATGGTCATGTAGCAAAGCCTATCAATATAGAAAAACTGATTGAGACACTGAAAGATATTTTGAAGTAAATGCCAAACGCTTCTTCGATAATATAGTTATTTGTACACATAACGAAGTTTCATAAAAAAGATACTGCATATAAAGCCTGAATCCCGATATTGAATGCTGTTTTCACATCGCTATTCCAATAATTAAACGGATTCAGGTTTTGCATTGACTTTTCCAAAGGGACGTGTGATATAATAAATTAAGTGATAGTGTATGAACTATACTACAAATCGGAATTTTTAGTATCAATTACTTGATGAAAGGAACTTTATGGATATATACTATTTGATGATAGAGGCTATTCCAAATAAAGATAATGCTGAAAGTGAGAAAGTTGGCGGAGCTTATATTAATTTTTGGGTAAAAGCAAAAACAAAAGAAAATGCATTGATAAAAGCAAAAAAATATGTTGACGAAGTGAATTGGAAATCAATAAAAGTCGAAGACACACTTATAGCTAAAAGAGATTTATATATTGATGAACCAGATTCATTAGATGGTTATGATGAAGCTTATGAAAATGGAATAGCTGCTATTTTTTATACATGGCCAATTGATTAATATTAAATGTTACTAATTTGACAACTTTCAGTTTATCTGACAGTTAAATTGCAATTTATATAACAAAAAAACATTCAAAAACAACCGTTTGCAGAGTAACTCTGCAAGCGGTATTTTTTTGCACCGAACCCACAAGCTTAGCCGAGAGGTTCAGTGCAAAAATCAAAAAAGCCAAGCTTTCGCTTGACTTTTTTCGATAGGCTAAGTGCAGCATTTACTGTTTCAGGAATCACTGCATTGTTTTTATAGTAAACGTTAAAAATGATTTTACATTTACTATAATCGCCTTAATATTTTAAATAAAATTTATAATTGCTTTTACTTACTCTCTGAACCTATTTTTACAGCCTTCATATTAACGTCAATAAGATTTGCACGTTTCGGAGGAATGCACTTCTCCATTGCTTTTTGTACTGTATCTATATTAAAAAGACCGCTTTCAGCAAGCATTCTGCCCATGAGTATCATATTTGCACTGCCATTCATGCCGTTCTCCGCAGCAATATCCGTTGCAGGTATAGATATATATGTAATATCCTCTCTCTTGCATTCTTCTTCAACTATAGAGCTGTCAACAAGCACCAGACCATTCGGCTTTACTGCATCGATAAACTTATTATACGAAGGACCGTTCATTGCAATGAGAATATCAGGATTTGCAACCAAAGGTGAACCGATCGGCTCATCAGAAATACATACTGAACAGTTTGCTGTACCGCCTCTCATTTCCGGTCCGTATGACGGAAGCCATGAAAGCTCCTTACCAGCCATAAGTCCGCAGTACGCCAGAATTTTACCAGTAAACAGTATTCCCTGTCCACCGAAGCCTGCTAAAATAATTTCTGTTGTCATAATTACTTCGCTGCCTCCTCTTCTGCTGCCTTGTCCTTATATATTCCAAGAGGATAGTAAGGGATCATCTGCTTTCTTACAAAATCCATTGACTTATCAGGTGAAAGTCCCCAGTTTGTAGGACAGGTAGAAAGTACCTCTACAATAGAAAGACCTCTTTTAGCAACCTGATTATCAAACGCCTTGCGAATAGCCTTCTTTGCTTCACGAATATGAGGAACGCTGTCTATTGCAACACGCTGTGCCAGTGCCACACCGCTGAGTGTAGACAACATCTCACAAATACGTATCGGGAATCCCGCTGTATCAGTATTTCTGCCAAATGGTGTTGTCTGAGTAACCTGACCCGGCAGCGTTGTAGGTGCCATTTGTCCGCCGGTCATACCATATGTAGTATTATTTATAAAGATTATAACAATATTTTCGCCTCTTGTACCAACGTGAACAGTCTCAGCTGTACCGATAGCTGCAAGGTCACCGTCTCCCTGATATGTAAATACTATCTTATCAGGATTTACTCTCTTTGCTCCTGTTGCAACAGCAGGCGCACGACCATGAGGAGCTTCGATCACATCACAGCCAAAATAATTATAAGACATTACTGAACATCCAACCGGTACAACACCGATGGTGTCTCCTATAACGCCCATTTCATCAAGCACTTCGCACACCAGACGGTGAACGATACCATGTCCGCATCCAGGACAAAAGTGTGTAGAAACATCCAGCAAAGACTTAGGACGATCAAATACAACTGCCATTACTGCGCACCTCCTGTCAGCTTTTTAATTTCATCATATACCTCAGCAGGTGTAGGGATCACACCGCCGGTTCTTCCAAAAAATGTTGTCGGAATCCTGCACTCAGTAGCAAGCTTTACATCATAGATCATCTGACCCATTGACATCTCAACATCAAGGATATGTTTAGCATCCTTTGTAGCTTCTGCCAATTCCTTTACCGGAAACGGCCACAGCGTCTTAGGACGGAAAAGACCTGCCTTTATACCTTCGCTTCGAGCTTTAGTAACAGCAGACTTTGCCACACGTGCAGATGCACCATAAGCTGTAATAACAAGCTCTGCACCCTCACACATATATAGCTCTGCATCAGTTTCATTTTCTTCTATAGCTTTGTAACGTTCAAAACGTTCCAATACCTTTGCTTCAAGCAGAGGTGCATCAAGAAACAGCGAATTTATAATATGATGCTCACGCTTGTTCTTATGACCACAAGCCGCCCAATCAGACTTATCAGGAAGCTCTGTTTTCGGCTCTGGAAATGTTACTGGTTCCATCATCTGACCCAGCAGACCATCTGCAAGAATCATTACAGGAGTGCGGTATTCATCTGCCTTATCAAAAGCAAGTGTTACTGTGTCAACCATTTCCTGAACTGAACATGGAGCATATACAATAATATGAAAATCTCCATGTCCCATTGCCTTTGTAGCTTGGAAATAATCAGACTGTGCCGGTTGAATAGAGCCAAGTCCCGGACCGCCTCTCTGTACATTTATGATTACTGCCGGAAGATCAGATCCAGCCATATATGAAATACCCTCTGCCTTCAGCGAAACACCGGGTGATGACGATGAGGTCATTGCACGAACGCCTGTTGATGCTGCACCAAGAACCATATTTATCGCAGCAATTTCAGATTCTGCCTGTAAAAATACTCCGCCCGACTTTTCCATGCGCTTAGCCATATAAGCTGATAGCTCAGTCTGCGGTGTTATAGGATAACCAAAGAAACATTTGCATCCGCAGCGAATAGCCGCTTCAGCCAGAGCTTCATTACCCTTCATAAGACTTCTTTCCACTATAAATTCACTCCCTTTTATTTCTCAATTTTTATTGCACAGTCAGGGCACATCATTGCGCACATCATACATGATATACAAGCATCCTGATCGGTACAGATCGCAGTAAAATAGCCTTTTTCATTGCGCTTTTCTTTTTGGATAGCGACCAGCTTCTTAGGACAGACGGTTACACAAAGACCGCAGCCCTTACAGCGTTCAAAGCGAACCTGCATCTTTTCCATATATCTTAACCTCCTTTATTCAATCCTCCCAAACCGGCTTTACATAGATCTTAACAGGTATGCCACCTTGTAAAGATATGTCGAGATCCTCTCTATACGCAGTACCTACAAGAGGAAGTCCTGCCTCTTGTGCAATTTTTTCTGCATAAGGAATACTGCGCAAAACTGTCTGAGCGGTAGTCTCTTTTCCAAGATTGGAATTATTTATTATGCCTGTATGCTTCATTTTGGAAGCTTCTTCTATTTCATACATAAGCTCAAGCGTCTCAGAATAATCCTTTGTAAGATATCTGTATGAATTGACAACGTAGAGCATATCTATATTATCTTTATATTGCATGAGCGCATCCGAATATCTTCCAAGACCTATCGCTCCTGCATCATCGCCGCCTACATCTATTATGAGATATCCCGACTCATATGCCATTCTTTCAATATCAAATGATATAGCAGGAATATCAAGACTTGTATTGGCATAAATAGAAGCTGCAAGATTAACGCCATTTTTCCTGAACAATTCTCCGAAATCAGCTGTACGAAAATACGGATTGACGATATCGAAGTCAACTATCGTTACCTTTTCGCCATTTTTCGCCAGCGCAAGAGACTGATTAACAGCAAAATTCGTTTTTCCACAGCCATAATGACCAGTTATCACTGTTATCTTCTTCATCTATTACCATCCTTTTTTCAGATGCATTTCATCATGCTATTCTATTATAGCACATTGAATTTTAAATTGCAAGTTTTTTTATATGGCAACCACGGAAATCAATTTTTAAATAAATCCAAATTATGTCAGGAGGCGCTGCCTCCCGACACCCTCCGCAAAAGGGACATAGTCCCTTTTGAAATCCAGTTATATTTTAAATATAGCCCTTTCAGGGCTATATTCAAAATATGTCAGTCACAAAAAGCTATTTTCTTTTGTGAAAATATCAAAAAACAGCACTCTGAAATAAATTGAATTTTAAAAATTGATTTGCGTGATATGGCAAAAAAATTCTTGACACGGACTGAACAATAAGTTATAATGTTATTTGAGTTAATGGGTTAAATATTTAATCAAAGGTGTAAAGTTATGACTAAAATCAAAAATGTTTTCGAAAGAATTCTGCCGAAGTATTCCTATCTTCCGCTTGCAGCAATGCTTGCGCTTAACTGTATTGCATACTTCGGAACCAGGACGTTTACCACTAATATGCATCACTACTCTATGTATACGGTAATTGACAGTATGATACCGTTTTGTCCGGCGTTTATTTCAGTGTATCTCCTTGCGTATATTCAATGGATAATCGGGTACGGACTAATTGCCAAGGAAAACAGATATGTATTCGAATGGATAGTTAAAGGCGAGATTATTGCAAAATCAATGGCTTTTTTATGCTTCATAATTATTCCAACAACCATTTCCCGCCCTGAAATAACAGGAACAGATTTATGGAGTGGTCTTACAAATTATATTTACAGCACAGATGCACCGGATAACCTTTTCCCATCTGTTCATTGTTTAGAAAGCTGGGTATGCTTCCGTGGAGCTATGTACTTAAAAAAGCCTGGAAAATATTATAAATATTTTTGTCTTATTTTCACTTTACTTGTATTTGCATCTACTGTTTTGGTTAAACAACATGTAATTCTTGATATGATCGGTGCTGTTATTTTTGTTGAAACAGGACTCTTTATATCAAAAAAACTTTGTAATTCAAATAAAAAATTATTCCAACGGCGAACAACTCACGCCTGATGTGTTTATAGTAAACGCCCAATAAATTTGTAGTTCTTAAACAAAACAGTAAAAGTCTGTAAGCTTTTATCGCTTACAGACTTTAAATTTATGCGTCTTTAAATCTAATTTTTGTTTTACATAATCAAAAAACAAATAATGATAGGTAAAGGATATTTTTTATAAAAATAACCGCCTTGCCGTCATACAGTGCATAAAACCAAGCTAAAATAGCATGGTGGGTACATCCGCCCGAGTACTTCACGCTCCCTTCGTCCGCAAAGCGGGAGGTCTGCAATCCATATCCGGAACAAAATTCCCTTTAAATAAGTGTTGGATTATAAAAACTGTAGGACACGTAAAAGCTATCGCTACAAGGCAGTAAATTTTTATATCTATAGTATATCACATATTATTGTAAAAATCAATAGTTTTTTCTCAAAACAGAGAAACTTTTTGTTAATCCGATGCGAATTTTACGTTAATCTTCTGATTCTTCATCTTCTTCGTCGTAAATCTCATTGAGTCTTTCAAGAAATATAGAACCTATCTTTTCATACTCATCATCTTCTTCAATAGATACAAGCATAGGCTCATCTTCAACTATTTCTTCTTTCAGGATAACTACCTCGCCATCATCTTCAAGGAGTGCATCATGATCTTCACCATAATACGGAGTAAGTGCATAATAACGTTCACCCTCATATTCCATAACGTCAAGAAGCTCAAACTCCTGCTCGTTACCATCTTCATCCTCAAGCGTATAAAGATCAGGGGTATATTCATTCATTTCCATTTGTGTATCTCTCCAATCTGTCAAGAGTTATATCTTGTATAGTATACTCATATTATACAATTTTATAACTGAAATTTCAAGTAGTTTTTGTATTGTTTTATTTAATTAAGTTATTTACACGATTAATTTAACATTTTATAGTAATTGACATACTATTATTTTTGTGTTATAATCATTTTATTATTTTGATATTTTTTATTTGATATAAATATAAAGCATATTTTTAGAACTTGTTCTCATAGGATTTGTGCATGGATTTTCGAGCATAATTTTGACGAGTGCAAGGCAAAAGTCCGCAGGCATACTTGATGTATGGCAAGGACTTTCAACGCTGCAATTGGCAAAATTTGCTGAAAAGACGAGTGCAACATCCTATGATAACAAGTTCTTAAATGCAATTAATTATAACATTCATGTTATATACGGTTGATTGACATTATATTATGATTTTGATACAATTAGTAAAGGGTTAGGTTAATGCATTATGCAACTCGATAGACTTAAAATGTTTCGTAAGAAAAATGGATTCACTCAGGAGGAAATTGCCGAAAAACTTGGCGTTTCCAGACAGGCTATAGCAAAATGGGAACGAGGGGAAACTATTCCAGATATAGAAAGCTGTATTAAGCTTGCAGATCTGTACAATATATCAGTCGATATACTTGTGAGAAATATAAGAGAAGAAGCCGACGGCGATGGAAAATATGTTTTCGGATGCTCGAAAATGAACAGTAACGGACAGATAACTCTGCCTGTAAAATGCAGAGAAATTTTTAATCTGAAACCCGGTGATAACATACTGATCCTTGGCGATGAGAATAAGGGTATGGCTATTGTAAATATGGGAAGCTTTTCCGAAGATGAATTATGTTGATTATGAAATATTAAACTGTAAATTTGGGAGTGATATTACATGATTGCAATTGAAGCAAGAAATCTTACTAAAAAATATAAAATGAAAACCGCTGTTGATTGTATAAATCTTAAAGTAGAATCAGGTGAGCTTTTTGCTTTGCTTGGAGTAAATGGTGCGGGAAAAACTACAACTATAAGGATGCTTTCATGCTTGTCTGCGCCTTCATCCGGCGAAGCTTTTATATGCGGCAAAAGCTGCATATCCGATCCCGCAGCTGTAAAATCTGTTATTGGTATTTCACCGCAGGATACAGCAGTGGCAGGAAATCTTACGGTTAGAGAAAATCTTGAATTTATGGCAAAAATTCATGAATTTAACAAAGAAAAGGTAAATCAGCGTGTGAATGAGATGATCACATTATTTAACATGGATGATGTTCAGGGCAGCCGTGCTAAAACTCTATCCGGAGGATGGAAGAGAAAATTGTCAATTGCAATGGCTCTTATAAGTGATCCTGATGTACTTTTTCTTGACGAACCAACTCTGGGGCTTGATGTTCTGGCACGAAGAGAGCTTTGGAATGCTATAAAATTACTTAAAGGAAAGATCACTATTATTCTTACAACACATTATATGGAAGAAGCAGAACAGCTTTCAGACAGAATAGCTATCATGATAAATGGAAAGATCGCTGAGATAGGAACTCTTGAAGAGCTTGAGAAAATTTCAGGTAAGACCGGACTTGAAAATGCTTTTGTAGAGATAGCTGAAAGGAGCAAAAAATAAAATGAACAGAATAATAGCATTTGCATCAAGAAATATCAAGGAGATGCTAAGAGAACCTCTAAGCTATATCTTCTGTCTCGGTTTTCCTCTTGTTATGCTGATAATAATGACTTTTGTCAATGAGAGTATTCCGCCGGAAGCTGGTATGAATAATTTCCGTATCGACAATCTTTCCGGAGGAATTGCTATATTCGGACAGACATTTGTAATGCTGTTCACTGCTATAACTGTTGCAGGCGACAGAAATGGTGCATTTCTTGCAAGAATGTATGCATCACCTATGAGAGCAATTGATTTTATCGCAGGATACATGCTTCCAATGATTGTTATTTCATCGATACAGTTTTTGATTACATATGCAGCATCATTTATTATCTCTCTTATAACAGGAATAGAGCTTGCTATAGGCGGAATAGCTTCATCATTTATTGCAATGCTTCCTTCAAGCATTATGTTTGTAGCATTTGGAATGATTTTCGGAACAATTTTTAATGAAAAGTCCGCACCTGGAATATGTTCCATCATTATTTCACTCGGTTCATTTTTAGGAGGTATATGGTTTGATCCAGACAGCATGGGCGGATTTTTACTAAAATTGTGCAAATGTCTGCCATTTTATTATTGTACAAAAATGGTTAGATCATCTATGGTGTTAGACTTTGGATTTGAAAAATTCATTTTGCCTATGATTATAGTGGTTTTGTGTGCAGCGTTAATGTCCGGTATCGCTTCTTTGGTTTTCAGAATGAAAATGAAAGCCGATCTTGCATAATTATAGCCAAACGACAGATTTATTTATTTGATATTTGGTATTGTATAAACAGTTTATCCCCGAGCCTTGTTATTTGGCTCGGGGATTTTCAGCAAAATGCGGCATATACTTAATCTTTTGTAATTATAGTATCTGCTGTTTTATATATACTATTCTTAGGCACTACTCCTCTTACAGAGGAAAGAGGGTAAATATTTGAATTAGGACAAATAATCGTTCCCGGATTCAAAACACTATTGCAGCCGACTTCAACAAAATCACCCAGCATTGCCCCTACTTTTTTCAGACCTGTTTCTATGATAGATTCATCATTTTTTATGGCAACAAGAGTCTTGTCGGATTTTACATTTGATGTAATAGAACCGGCACCCATATGAGATTTATAGCCAAGAATGCTGTCACCAACATAATTATAATGTGGGGTTTGAACATTGTCAAACAGTATTACATTTTTCAGCTCAACAGAATTTCCTACCACGCAGTTTTCTCCTATAAGAGCACTGCCTCTGATAAATGCACAATGACGTACTTCTGTATATGCACCAATAATACACGGTGCTTCAATATGTGCCGTAGAGAAAACGACAGCCTTTTTATGTATCCAGATATTTTCTGCCGGATTGTCATATTCATCGAGAGAAAGAGTTTTGCCTATCTCTTTTATAATATAGCTAATTTCCGAAAGCACTTCCCATGGGTATATAAATTTTTTAAGATAATCCCCGGCAATAGTGTGTTTAAGTGAATACATATTCTCTATTGTAATATCTTTCATATAAAGCTCCTTATTTTTTTGTTGATTCAAAATTCATTACAACCTGTGTTCATAAAAAATATGTGCATCTTATATATGCACATATTTTTTTAAGTTTTTTATAATAATACCATATATCTTCTATTCTGTCAAGCAATATATGAACATCGAATCGATTTTGGCGTTTTTTATCTTTTTTTCATCAATATCATGTTAAACTATTTTTGTAGTCCATTCTTCCAGATTCCATATATTGTCGCAAACGTCCATATAAAATTCCGGTTCATGACTTACGAGCAGTACCGTGCCTTTGAAATTCTTTATTGCTTCTTTAAGAGAATCCTTTGCATCTACATCAAGATGATTTGTCGGCTCGTCGAGAACAAGAAGATTTATATTTTTGAGCATTACACGGCAGAGACGTACTTTAGCATTCTCGCCTCCTGACAAAACCCGCATCTGAGATGTTATATGATCCGTTGTAAGACCGCATCTTGCCAGTGCAGCACGAACCTCTGCATTTGTCATAGCAGGATATTCTTCCCATATAGTCTGCAATGCCGTTTCACTTGAAGCGTTTTCTTCTTGCTCAAAGTAGCCTATCTCAACAAACTGATCGTGCTCTACAGTGCCGGAGATCGGCGGTATGAGCTTCAGCAAGGTTTTAAGAAGAGTAGATTTACCAAGACCGTTTACGCCTTTTATAGCAACCTTCTGATTGCATTCAAGCTTTAATGAAAGAGGCTTTGTAAGCGGCTCATCATATCCAAGCACAAGATTGTTGCATTCAATAACTACTCTTCCCGGTGTTCTTGCAGATGCAAAGGAAAACTGCGGCTTAGGCTTCTCACTCATAAGTGTTATTTTATCCATTTTATCAAGTTTTTTCTGACGTGATTTTGCCATGTTTGTAGTTGCTACACGCGCCTTGTTTCTTGCGATAAAATCCTGTAGATCAGCTATCTCTTTTTGCTGCTTTTCATATGCCTGTTCTATCTGACGCTTTTTGAGTTCATACATTCTTTGGAAATTATTATAATCACCGGTATAGCGTGTAAGAACAGCGTTTTCTACGTGATATATTACATTTACAACATCATTAAGAAATGGAATATCATGTGATACAAGAATGAAAGCATTTTCATAATTTTGCAGGAAATTTTTCAGCCATGCAATATGATTCTCGTCAAGGAAATTTGTAGGCTCATCAAGAATGAGTATCATAGGATTTTCAAGCAGAACCTTTGCAAGCAGAACCTTTGCTCTCTGACCTCCTGAAAGCTCTGAAACATCCCTGTCAAGACCGATCTCACCAAGACCAAGACCATTTGCATATTCTGATATCTTAGAATCAATTGTATAATATCCGCCGTATTCAAGTATATCCTGAATTTCACCGACCTTTTCCATAGCTTCATTCAGCTCTTTATCGGATAGATCGCTCATTTTATCATAAAGCTCCAGCATTTCCTGTTCAAGATCTGCAAAATGAGAAAATGCATCACGCAAAATATCAGCAATAGTTTTACCTTTGGCAAGTGTACTGTACTGATC
>CAMWPG010000049.1 GCA_947176075.1 uncultured Ruminococcus sp.
CTCATATCTCTATTTTATCATATAACTGTTTGATTGTCAAGTTGATATACTATAGTGAAAAAGGAATTAATAGAACAGGATATATTCATATTGCATTCAGTTTAGGAAGCAGCGAAAAAGTTGATGAATTAACTACAATACTAAAGGCTGATGGTTATAAAATATTAAGTGGTCCGAGAATTACCGGTGACGGTTATTATGAAAGTTGTATAGTTGATTTAGAGGGAAATCAAATTGAACTAACAGTGTAAATTCTGATTTATACGAGTAATCAAATATTAACAATAAGCCCCGAAGCAGTTATCAATAATTGCTTCGGGGCTTAAACTTTTTTATGAGTATTGAACTAATCAGTTTGTTTTTTATAGTAAACATTAAAAATAATTTTATAAATTTGTCATTTGCTATTATGTTTAGCAGTCAGCCATTGTAAGGACTATTAATGTTATTTTGAGCGAACTTTAAAGCACTTTCAAGGCTCATTTGAGAATATAATGGTGCGGTAAAAAGTCTTCCTGATTTTTTATCATCAATAAATGCGCCTATAACAACACCAGGAAGCGCACTTTCTGGTGCATTAGGTGCGTTTGGACCTCCGAGATCCGTTCTGCACCAGCCGGGATCTGTAAGGCTTATAATTACATCTGTTCCGTCGTATTTACTTCCCAAATCTATAGTTACTTTGTCAAGAGCTGCCTTACTTGCTGAATATCCTGCCTGTTGAGGATCAAGAGTGATGCCGCTGGTCGTATTGACAATGCGTCCGAATCCCTTTGCAGCCATTTTCGGCAGAAAATGATAGCAGATCATCATTGGAGCGATAGTATTTATCCGAAAGCTTGTTTCATAATCACTCACCGGAGTTTCAATATAATTATCCCTGTACGCCACCTGAACGCCTGCATTATTAAAAATAATATCAATTTCTGTGCCTTTTTCGTCAATGGCTGAGAGCATATTCTGAACAGATTCTAAGTCGTTTAAATCAGCTGCTATTGTGTATGCCTTTACGCCGAACGCAAGAACTTTACTTAGAATTTCTTCGCAGTGAGCTTCATCTCTGCTGTGAAGTACGATATTGCAGCCCCTTTCAGCCATAAAAAGGGCTGTAAGATATCCGATACCTTTGCTTGCTCCTGTTATAAGTGCCCATTTTCCTTTTACATTTACCATAATAAAACATCCTTTCAGTTTTTTGATGATGCAATCTTGTGACTGCTTCTGATTTTATGATTTGAACTGCCTTTTAAATATTTATTTATAATTACAATATAAGCTGTAAAGTTAAGTGAAACTGCACCTATCCACGCCACAACATCAGCATATGCCGTTGCCTTATACCCAAATCTGTCTATGAATAATACAATAACTGCAATTCTCATCAACATTTCAATTATTCCTGAGATCATTGGAATAATAGGTTTTCCCAAACCCTGAACTGCACTTCTAAAAATGAAGAGGAAATTAACTAATAAGAACGCAATACCGCAAATAGGCAAATATTTCATAGTTAAAGCTATAGGTTCTTCGCCGGTAAGCATGATCTTTGCAAGTGCCTCCGGAAAAAAGCACATTACAGAGCCGATTATTAAATATGAAATAAATGCAATAGACAAGCATACCTTCAGTCCTTTCTGAATACGACGATATTTGCCAGCACCATAATTCTGGCTTGTAAACGAGGACATGGCAAATCCTGCTGTGCAGGAAGGCTGAATGAACAGGTTGATATACTTGCTGCAAGCAGAATAAGCTGATGTATAAGCAACTCCAAGTCCATTTACAAAATATTGTACAACCATACATCCCAAAGCGGTAATAGAATTCATAAGCGCCATAGGAAGCCCATTTTTTAAAAGTTCCTTGTACATATTGGAATTGTTTTTGAAATCTTGGGCTTCAAGCTTTATTACATCAATTTTTCTGAGTCTTATCAGGCATACAAAAGCAGATAATATCTGTGAGATTATCGTTGCGGCAGCTGCACCTTCAACGCCTGTATTTAATACGAAAATAAATACACTGTCAAGTATTATATTTATCACAGTTGAAATTATAATGGCAATAAACGGCGTTTTACTGTCGCCTAATGCTCTCAAAATAGAGGAGCAGATATTATAAGCCATAGTAGCAGCTAATCCGCCAAATATGATATACCCGTATTTGAGGCTATCTTTCATAATAGACTGATCAGTTTGTATAAGAGTGAAAAATTCAGGTAAAAACAGTGTACTTAGAGCAGTAATAATAATCGTAATAAAAGCAGACAATACAACAGATGAAGCTATTGAACTGCGAAGATTAGAATAATCCTTTGCTCCAAATTTTTGAGCAATAGATACCGAGAAGCCGTTAGCAAGTCCCATTGAAAATCCAATAACAAGAAGATTTAAAGAGGACATATTACCAACTGCTGCCAATGCATTATCTCCCAGTCCCTTGCCAACAATGGCTATATCAGCAATGATATAAATTTGCTGGAGCATATTTGTAAAGAACATTGGGAAGAAAAATTTTAGGATCAAAGGTGTAACCTTTCCTTTTGTTAAGTCGTATGTTTGTGCCATATATCAATACCTCCTGATATCACAATTATAGTCAAATATATAAGTAATTTATATCAAAATCATTGCTTTTGTAGCAAAAATGTGATATAATATAAAGGTGCATTTATTGAATGGAACATAAAATATATCAAGCTGCAAATTTATTTGGAGTTTGATATTTTCCTATGCTCATATAGTGAGCGTAGTGAACGGATATGCAAGAAAATTTAAATAAATTTATTATAGTAAACATTAAATTATTTTTGACGTTTACTATACTTACATATGGTGATAAATATGAATACAAACCGTGACCTGAATTATAGACTATATGTTCAGAAAACAGGCGGATTTATACGAACGCCTTTTAATAAAGAATTTGAATATTATGCGGTGGTCAAATCCGGTAATGTTGATATGGTGCGTAAGAATTTTGAGACACTGCGCAAAAATTTCTTGGATGGTAAGGGCAAGTTATCGGATGACCCTATTCGTAATATGATGTATCATTTCGTTGTGTCTGCTGCTATTACGGCGAGAATGTGTGTTGAGTGCGGACTTGGACATGATGTGTCATACACTCTGAGTGATATTTATATTCAGAAAGCAGATAAATGCAGGTCGGTTGATGATATAATAGATGTTATGGAAGAAATGCAGGTAGATTTTGCACAGAGAATGCATGAGTTGAAAAAAGATAATGTTGTTTCTATACATATCAGAAAATGTATTGACTATATTTATGATCATCTTCATGAAGAGCTTACGATCAAGCTGCTTGCAAATGTGATAGGGCTTAATCCGTCATATCTTTCAAAGTTGTTTATCAAAGAAAAGGGGATAAGTATAAATAAATTTATCACTCGGGCAAAAATAACAACAGCGGAGAATTTGCTGAAGTTTTCGGATTTCACATCTTTGGAGATCGCCCTTGCACTTGGCTTTTCATCACAAAGTGCTTTCATAAGTGTATTCAAGAAGAATAACGGCGTTACTCCTAAGCAGTATCGTGATATGCAGTATATGAGCAATATTTAATGAAGGGTAAGAATAAAGATGGATCATTTTGAACTTGTATCTGAATATAAACCGGCAGGTGACCAGCCGCAGGCTATAGAATCATTGGTCAGAGGTATAAATGAAGGTAAAAAGGAACAAACGCTTCTTGGTGTTACAGGCTCCGGTAAGACATATACTATTGCAAATGTTATAGCTAAAGTCAATAAGCCTACGCTCGTCCTTGCGCATAATAAAATTCTTGCAGCACAGCTGTGTTCAGAGTTTAAAGAATTCTTTCCGAATAACGCTGTGGAATATTTTGTTTCTTATTATGACTACTATCAGCCTGAGGCGTATGTTCCCAGTACAGACAGCTATATTGAAAAGGACTCTTCTATAAACGATGATATAGACAAGCTCAGGCATTCAGCCACAATGGCGCTTGCGGAAAGAAAAGATGTAATAATTGTTGCCAGTGTGTCTTGCATATATTCTCTTGGAAGTCCTGAAGAATATCGTGCCATGGCGGTATCAATAAGACAGGGAATGGAAAAATCACGAGATATGCTTATAAATGAGCTTGTTGGGATACAATATGAGCGAAATGATATAAATTTTACAAGAAATAAGTTTCGTGTTCGTGGAGATGTGCTTGAGGTGTTTCCGGCAAGCTATAATGATACTGCTGTGCGTGTTGAATTTTTTGGTGATGAGATAGACCGCATTACTGAGATAAACGTTGTTACCGGTGAGATTTTGGGAAGACTCAGTCATGCAGCAATATTTCCTGCATCTCACTATGTAGTTGGAAGTGATAAAGTTGAACGTGCTGTCAGGGAAATAGAACAGGAGCTTCATGAGCGTGTGGAATTTTTTCAAATGAATAATAAGCTTATCGAAGCTCAGAGAATTGAGCAGCGAACACATTATGATATGGAAATGCTTCAGGAGATCGGGTTTTGTACGGGGATAGAAAACTATTCGAGAGTTCTTGCCGGAAGAGAGCCAGGAAGCATTCCTCTGACGCTTATTGACCATTTCCCTAAGGACTTTTTGCTTGTTGTCGATGAAAGCCATGTTACGCTTCCTCAGGTCAGAGCGATGTCAGCAGGAGACAGAGCAAGAAAGACTACGCTGATTGATTATGGATTTCGCCTGCCAAGTGCGTTTGACAACAGACCGCTTAACTTTGACGAATTTTATGACCACGTAAATCAGGCGATCTATGTAAGTGCAACTCCCGGCGACTTTGAAAAGGAGCATTCCGCACAGATAGTCGAGCAGGTAATTCGACCTACAGGACTTGTTGACCCTGAGATCATCGTGAAGCCTGTAAATGGACAGATAGAGGATCTTTATTCTGAAATACAGATCCGTGCAGAAAAGAATGAACGTGTTCTTATAACAACACTTACAAAAAAAATGGCAGAGGATCTTACAGCTTATCTTGAGGGAATGGAAGTTCGTGTAAGATATCTTCATCATGATATTGATACAGTTGAGCGTATGGAGATCATACGTGATTTGCGTATGGGCGAATTTGATGTGCTTGTTGGTATAAATCTGCTCCGTGAGGGACTTGATATACCGGAAGTATCTCTTGTTGCTATTCTTGACGCTGATAAGGAGGGATTTCTCAGAAGCGAGACTTCCATGATACAGACTATTGGACGTGCTGCACGTAATGCTCACGGTCAGGTAATAATGTATGCTGATGAGGTTACAGGCTCTATGGAAAGAGCCATTATAGAGACAGAACGCCGACGCAAAAAACAGATCGAATTCAACGAGGCTCATGGAATCATTCCCAAGACCATCCGCAAGGATATACGTGATGTTATAGATATACATTCTAAAGAAGAGGTAGAACAGACTGTTTCTGCTAAGACTAAGATGTCTGCTAAGGAAAAACGTGAACTCATAGAGGAACTTACAGCTCAGATGAAGGAGGCTGCAAAACTGCTTGAATTTGAACACGCAGCATATCTGAGAGATAAGATACAGGAACTGGAGGGTAAGAAAAAGAAATGAACGATAAAATAGTAATACGGGGAGCAAGATCAAATAATCTTAAAAATATAAATGTAGAGATTCCACGAGATAAGCTTGTTGTAATGACAGGCCTTTCGGGTTCGGGAAAATCATCACTTGCCTTTGACACTATTTTTGCTGATGGTCAGAGACGCTATATGGAGAGCCTTTCTTCATATGCACGTATGTTTTTAGGACAGATGGAAAAGCCTGATGTTGACAGTATCGAGGGATTATCACCAGCAATTTCTATTGACCAGAAAACAACTTCAAAAAATCCACGTTCAACTGTAGGTACGGTCACGGAGATATATGACTATCTCAGACTTCTTTATGCGCGTATAGGAATTCCCCATTGTCCCGTATGCGGACGTGAGATACATCAGCAGACCGTAGATGAGGTAGTCGATAAAGTAATGCAGCTTGAAGAGGGAACACGTATCCAACTGCTTGCACCGATAGTAAGAGGCAGAAAGGGCACTCATGCAAAGGAGCTTGACAGTGCAAGACGTTCTGGATATGTGCGTGTGCGTGTTGATGGTAATGTATATGATCTTTCAGAGGATATAACGCTTCAAAAAAATTTAAAGCATCATATTGAAATAATAGTAGACAGGCTTGTTGTGAAGGATTCAGTGCGTTCAAGACTTGCTGATAGCCTTGAAACAGTTTTTTCGCTGACAGGCGGTCTTGCCGTTGTTGAATTAGTCGGCGGTGAGGAAATGCTTTTTTCACAGAATTATGCATGTCCTGAACACGACATTTCAATAGAAGAACTATCTCCGAGAATGTTTTCATTCAATAATCCATTTGGTGCCTGCGAAAACTGTACAGGCCTTGGAGTTTTCAAGGAAATTGATCCTGAGCTTATAATTCCTAATCCTGATCTGAGCATAAGAGAAGGCGCTATTAAAGCTCCAGGATGGAATACACTGGATGAAAAGTCAATTGCTATGATGTACTATAATGCTATAAGCGTTCAATATAATATTTCACTTGATACGCCTGTAAAAAAATTGCCGAAAAAGTCGCTGAGACCGTTTCTTTATGGTACTACAGAGGAGCTTTTTCTGCATCGTATTCAAGAGGGCGGACGTACAACAGGTTATCGAGGAGCATTTGAGGGAATAATACCAAATCTTGAGAGGCGATATAAAGAAGGCACAGAATGGTCAAGAGAAGAGATAGAGGCGTGCATGAGCAATGTGGACTGCCCTGTATGCAAGGGTAAACGTCTGAAAAAAGAAGTCCTTGGTGTAACTGTGGGCGGATTGAATATTATTGATCTTACGGAAAAATCAGTATCAGAATGCGCTTGCTTTTTTGATAATATATCGCTCTCAAATCAGGAGGCGCTTATAGGAGCACGTATAATCAAGGAGATAAAGGAACGTCTTGGCTTTTTGAAAAATGTCGGCCTTGAATATCTGACGCTTTCAAGAGCTGCCGGAACGCTGTCCGGCGGTGAAAGTCAGCGTATACGGCTTGCAACGCAGATAGGTTCTTATCTTATGGGAGTTCTGTATATTCTGGACGAGCCAAGTATCGGACTTCATCAGCGTGATAATGATAAGCTCATAGCAACTATGGAACGGCTGCGAGATCTTGGAAATACACTTATTGTAGTTGAGCATGATGATGATACTATAAGAGCTGCTGATTATGTTGTGGATATAGGTCCGGGAGCAGGAATACACGGCGGTGAGGTGATCTATTCAGGAGATGTCGGCGGTTTGATCGAATGTACAGATTCTGTTACGGGTCAGTATCTAAGCGGAAAAAAGGATATCCCTCTTCCTGAAAGTAGGAGAAAAGGCAATGGTGAATTTCTTGTAGTAAAGGGCGCAAGAGAGCACAATCTAAAAAATATTGATGTCAGTGTGCCGCTCGGAACATTTACCTGCGTGACTGGTGTTTCGGGTTCTGGAAAATCTACGCTTGTCAATGAGATAATATACAAGCATCTTACAGCAAAGCTCAATCGTACAAAGGTAAGGGCAGGAGAATTTGACAGTATTGAGGGTATTGAGAATCTCGATAAAGTAATTGCGATAGATCAGTCTCCTATAGGCAGAACACCTCGCTCAAATCCTGCTACCTATACAGGCGTATTCACAGATATTCGTGATCTGTTTTCAAAGACAAACGATGCCAAGGCAAAGGGATTTACTGCCGGACGATTTTCATTTAATGTAAAAGGCGGAAGATGTGAGGCGTGTCAGGGAGATGGAATACTCAGAATAAAAATGCACTTTTTGCCTGATGTATTCGTACCGTGTGAGGTATGCAGAGGAAGAAGATATAATCATGAGACTCTTGAGGTAAAATATCGCGGCAAGACGATCCACGATGTTCTTGATATGACAGTTGATGAGGGAGTTGAATTTTTTGCACAGCATCCGAAGATCGAAAGAAAGCTTAAAACCTTGCAGGAAGTAGGTCTTGGTTATATAAAAATAGGACAGAGTGCAACAACCCTTTCAGGTGGTGAAGCTCAGCGTGTAAAGCTTGGGGCAGAGCTTTCAAAACGTTCAACCGGAAAGACGATATATATACTTGATGAGCCTACTACAGGTTTGCATACTGCTGATGTACATCGCCTTGTAGATGTGCTTCAGAGACTTGCTGACAGCGGCAATACCATTCTTGTAATTGAGCATAATCTTAATTTCATTAAGGTTGCAGACCATATAATAGATCTGGGACCGGAAGGCGGAAACCGTGGCGGAACTGTAATTGCGCAGGGAACTCCTGAAGAGATTGCGTCATGCAGTGAATCATATACAGGGCAGTATTTAAAACCATATCTTAAATAATTGAATGGATTGATGATGATGAATATTTTACCATATTGCAGAAGTATTTACTATTACGAAACAGATCGTATGGATGTTGTAAGCCATACCAACTATATAAGATGGATGGAAGAGGCACGTACTGATTTTTTAAAGCAGATCGGAATTCCATATGATAAAATAGAAAGCACAGGCTTCATGATCCCTGTATTAGGGGTGGAGTGTAAATATAAAAGATCGCTCACGTATGGCGATAGTTTTTGTATTTATTCAAAGATAACAGAATACAATGGATTTAAGATGACCATTTCTTACGAGATATATAATAAGGAGACTAAGACGCTGTGTGCGGAAGCAGGCTCGCAGCACTGCTTTACCGATACCAATATGAAGCCAGTGAGAATCAGCAAAAAAGCGCCTCTGCTTCATGAGGCGTTTACAGATGCTATGAATGTTTCGTACCTGTAACAATAGAAAAAATAATAATGGGATACTGCACATTTGATTTAATGTTGCAGTATCCCATTAAGTTTGAGAGCCTGTTCAGTATCTTTTTATGTGCGGATTTTCGAGCATAATTTTGACAAGGACAAGGCAAAAATCCGCAGGCATACTGTCGTATGGCAAAGATTTTTAACGCAGTCTTTGGCAAAATTTGCCGTAAAAGACGTGTGTAAAAAGATACTGAACAGGCTCTTAGAACAAGCTCTTAAAATCAATCTTCAAAAAAGCTTTGTATAGGCTTATCAAGAATTCGTGATAACCCCCAAAGTTCAATGTCAGAAACTGTTCTTGTCTGATCTTCAATTCTCGAAATTGAACCGCGGCATATATAAACAGCAATGGTTTCCAGCTTTGCCGAAAGCTGATGCTGACTCATTTTTTGTTCAGTACGAAACTTCCTTACTTGCTTTCCAACCATATTCATTTTTTCGCCGTCAATTATTCTTGCCATTTTCATCTACTCCGAAATTATTTTAAATTTTGCGCCTGATTGTCTTGACACAGGACAATTATTATGATATACTAAAATTACTCTTTTCACGTCCTGTTACAAGACAAAAAACTGAAATTCATTTTCTGCTAATATGAAAGCGGGGGAACAACTATGTCAAATATTGTAGAAATCAAAAATATAACAAAAGAGTTCAAGGTACTCAATCGCCGTGAGGGATTGAAAGGCAGTTTGAAAGATCTCTTTTCAAGAGATTACAAAATTGTCCGTGCTGTGGATAATATCAGTATGAATATCAAGCAGGGAGAAATTGTCGGATATTTAGGTCCGAACGGCGCTGGTAAATCCACTACTATTAAAATGATGACGGGTATATTAGAGCCTACATCAGGAGAAATTTTGGTCGGTGGAAATGTGCCGTATAGGAACAGAACAAAAAACGCTCAGGAAATAGGCGTTGTATTTGGTCAACGTTCACAGCTGTGGTGGGCATTGCCGCTGATAGAATCATTTAAAATATTGAAGGATATTTACGGCGTAAGTGATAAGGATTATAACAATATGCTTGCGTTGTATAAATCTCTTGTGGATATTGAGCCGCTGCTTCACAAGCCTGTACGTCAGATGTCACTTGGACAGCGTACTCTAAGTGATATTCTTGCAGCGTTTCTGCATGATCCTAAAATTGTATTTCTGGACGAGCCGACTATCGGTCTGGATGTTTCTATGAAAGCAAAGATAAGAACTCTCATTCATGCCTTGAATAAGGAGAAGAATACTACAGTTATTCTCACAACACACGATATGGGAGATGTTGATGCACTTTGTCAGAGAATAGTCATTATCGACAAGGGAAAAATGTTGTATGACAATGATATAGAGCATCTGAAAGGATTTTTTGGTTCATACAGAAAGCTGAAAATCCGTATAGACGGAGACTTGAAGCAGTATGCGGAGCGTATATATGATGAGCTTTCTGATTTCAAGGTTTCTGCTGATGATGAATGGATCTCTATTCTTATTGACGAAGAAAAGGCGAAAGTTATGGAGGTGCTTAGTCAGCTTCAAAGCTCATATGAGATACGTGATATGCAGCTTGAGGAGATCTCAACAGAGGAGGTTATAAAGAAGATCTATGAGGAGGGTGTGCAATGAAGCTGAAAAGGGTTTTTACGCTCACACGGGCAGGAATTATTGAATCACTGCAATTCAGGCTTGGAACGGTAGTTATTGTTATTGGTAATCTGCTGTATCTGATCGTAGTTTATTTTTTGTGGAAAGCGATCTATTCTTCAGCCGGAACGGATATAGTAAATGGTATGACATTCTCTGATACGCTGATTTATCTTGTTTTGGCAACAGCGTTATTTAACTTCATGGAAATGTACATAGTGTGGGAAATGGGACGAGATATACAATCAGGCAAGATTGCGTTGAATCTGCTTAAACCAATGGAATATCGGGGATTTATGTTTTGGTCGTATTCAGGTTCTTTTGTAACGCAGTTTTTCTTTACGTTCCTGCCGACATTTATCGTTGTGGCAGCCGTTACGCACGGTGCAATACACATTGGCATAAATATGCTGTTTTTTGTAATTTCTGTAATTATGGCAGTTTCTATAAATTATAGTATTGACTTCCTTGTTGGAACGATCTGTCTGTATACAGAATCAATATGGGGTATAAATATTATGAAACAGGTTATAGTTATGCTGCTGTCAGGAGCGACTATACCTATTGCCTTTTTCCCTGAACCTCTGAAAACAATTGTGTATTATATGCCGTTCCAGTCGATTTATAATGCACCGCTGTCTGTTTTGCTGAATGGTACTACGCAGCCGCAGTCAATACTTACAACGCTCGGAATCCAACTGTTTTGGTGTATTGTTATGATGTTACTTAGCAAGCTGTTCTGGAAAATATCGTTGTGGCAAATTACAGTGAACGGAGGCTGAGCTATGAAAAGAAAAGGTTTAAGTTTTTATTTGCGTATATACGGTAAGATTCTTACACAAGACATCAAAAGCAAGATGAGCTATCGTGCAGATTTTATTATATCTACAATTGGTATGATTTTTACCAACATTGCAGGTTTTGTAAGCTTCTGGATTTTGTTTCGCAATTTCCCGTCGATCAATGGCTGGAACTACTATGAAATGCTCTTCCTTTATGGGTTTTCATTGGTAGCGCTGACTCCTGTGCAGTGTCTTTTTGACAATAACTGGAGTCTGCGTATATATGTATATTCTGGAGACTTTATAAAGTACTGCTTCCGTCCGATAAACCTATTTTTCTATTTTCAGTCTGAGGTGTTTGACATAAAGGGACTGGGACAGCTTGCATTCGGCATCGGAACGCTCATATATTCATGGACAAAGATAGGACTTGAATTTACACCGCTTATGCTTCTGAAAATGATTATTTTTCTGATTACAGCATCGCTTATTATGATCGCTTTACAGAATGCAGCTGCGGCAACTTGCTTCTGGATTCAGAACTCGTTCTTTGTTTTGGATTTGGTGACAAGATTCAAGGACTATGCGAAATATCCGATTACGATTTTCAGTCCGGTATTTCGTTTCATTTTCACTTTTATAATGCCTATCGCATTTATTGCATATTATCCAAGTATTGTTATACTCCGTCCTGATGAAGTACCGCTGCTGTCGTGGCTGTCACCGCTGATCGGTATATTGCTTTTTTGGCTCAGCTATAAATTCTGGATGTATGGTGCAATGAAGTGCAGCGGAACAGGCTCATGAGTTATAATTTATTATTTTTAATAGAATTAATATAATCTAAAAGCAGGCAGCTGATAATTTTGAAGCTGCCTATTTTTTGTCTGTAAAAGTATGGTTGACAACTTTATTTTGCGGTGTTATAATATATTTCATAAAAAGATAGCAGCCATTCTTGTTTTCAGGAGGGTTAGCG